>PLER01000133.1 GCA_003136495.1 Acidimicrobiaceae bacterium | reverse complement strand
ACGACCTCGGCCAGGAGTCCCGCGAGTTTTCGCCCCTCCACGACCAAGTCGTTGGGCCACTTCAGGGCGGCGCGAAGTCCGCTGAGTCGCTCGAGCGCCGTGCGCAGCGCGAGTGCGACCGCCACGACCACGAGTTGGAGCTGATCGGCCTCGAGCGCGGGTCGCAACAGCACCGAGCACAACAAGGACGCGCGCGGTGGTGACGACCACGCTCGATCCAGTCGGCCGCGACCCGATTGCTGGAAGTCGGCGAGGACGACGAGCCCCTCGGGTGCACCCTCGGCGTGGTCCTTGAGGTAGGTGTTGGTGGAGTCAATCTCCTCAAAATGCTCGACTCGCCAGATAATTGGGTTCACGGTCAAACATTAGGGTTGTGGAACCGGTGCTAGAAAATTGAAGGCCATTTACGGAGGTTGCCGTGTTAAAGAAAGTCCTCATCGCCAACCGAGGTGAGATCGCGGTGCGCGTGATCAGGACCTGTCGCGAAATGGGCATCGCCACCGTCGCCGTGTACTCCGAACTCGACCGCAACGCGCTCCACGTTCGATTAGCGGACGAGGCCTACGCGCTCGGCGGCCAGACCGCCGCCGAAAGTTACCTCAACACCGAGGCCATCTTGGACGTTATCGAACGCTCCGGGGCCGATGGGGTGCACCCGGGATACGGGTTTTTCTCGGAGAACACCGATTTCGCCCGCGCCATCACCTCGCGCGGGGTCACCTTCATTGGCCCCCCGCCCGAAGCCATCGAGGTGATGGGCGACAAGATCTCTTCGCGTTTAGCCGCCGAAGCCGCCGGCGTCGCCGGCGTGCCCGGACGTAGCCAGGCGCTCGTGAGCGCCCAAGAGGTCATCGACTTCGGCACGGAGTTTGGGTGGCCCGTCGCGATCAAGGCCGCCTACGGCGGTGGCGGGCGAGGCATGAAGGTGGTGAATGAAGCGGGCGAGGCTGAGGCCGCCCTAGAGAGCGCGAAGCGCGAAGCGCTCAGTTACTTCGGTCGCGACGAGTGCTACGTCGAGCGCTACCTGACCTGGCCCCGCCATATCGAGATGCAGGTCTTAGCCGACTCCTTCGGCACGACGCTCTGGCTCGGTGAGCGCGACTGCTCCGCGCAGCGCCGGCACCAGAAACTCATCGAGGAGTCCCCGGCTCCCAACTTCCCCGACGAGGTACGTCGAGCCATGGGCGAGGCGGCCGTCAAGGTCTCAAAGGCCTGCGGGTACGTCAACGCCGGCACCGTCGAGTTCCTCTACCAAGACGGTGAGTTCTTCTTTTTAGAGATGAACACCCGACTCCAAGTCGAGCACCCCGTCACCGAGTTGGTCACCGGCCTCGACCTCGTCGAGTGGCAACTGCGCATCGCCTCGGGCGAAGCGCTCGACTTCGCCCAGGACGAGGTCGNNGCCGAAGACCCCTCGGGGGGCAAGTTCATCCCCTCGCCGGGCGCCATCACGCGGTTCGACCAACCGAGCGGCCCCGGCGTGCGCCTCGACGCCGGATACGGCGCCGGCGACACGATTTCGCAGTTCTACGACAACCTCATCGCGAAGTTAGTGGTGTGGTCCTCCACTCGCGAGAAGGCGCGCCGCAAGATGCTGCGCGCCATCGAAGANNGAGGACTTCGTCAACGGCACCCACTCGACGAAGTGGGTGGAGACGACCCTCGACTTTTCCACCCTGCCGACGCCCGCCCCCGCCGCCGTCTCCATCGGTGAGGGTCGCATTCGCAAAGACGTCACGGCCGAGGTGAACGGACGACGCGTCACGGTCGCGTTGTGGGTGCCCGACGGCAGCGAGGAGTTGCCGGCGCGTCCCCAGAGCACGGCGCTGAAGCCTCGACGCCAACATCACAGCGGCGTCCTCGGCAGCGGCTCGGGCAAGGTCACCGTACCGATGCAGGGCACCATCGTCAAGGTGAACGTCACCGTCGGCCAGAGCGTCGAAGCCGGCGACACGGTAGTGATCCTCGAGGCGATGAAGATGGAGAACGCGGTCAACGCCGAGAAGTCCGGGGTGATCAAGAGCGTCCACGTCACCACCGGTGCTCAGGTCGGTGCCGGCGACGTGGTGGTGGAGATCGAGTGAGCGAGCACGAACGCGCCGCGGAGCGAATCGAAGCGTCGCGCGGCGACCTGGTTGCCCTAAGTCACTTCGTGCACGAGCACCCCGAGTTGGGCTACGAGGAGTTCCTCTCGAGCGACGCGGTCGCCTCCGCCGCGGAAGCGGCCGGATTGAGCGTCGAACGGGGTATCGCGGGCCTCCCGACGGCCTTTCGCGCGACGGCCGGATCAGGCTCGTTGCACGTGACGTTCTGCGCGGAGTTCGACGCGCTGCCCGACGTCGGTCACGCCTGCGGGCACAACATCATCGCCGCGTCGTCGCTCGGTGCGGCCATTGGCCTCGCCGAGGTCGCCGATGACCTCGACCTACGAGTGACATTGTTAGGCACGCCGTCCGAAGAGGGCGGTGGAGGCAAGATCGACCTACTCGACGCCGGCTATTTCGACGACGCCCACGCCGCGATGATGATCCACCCCTTCCCCACCGAGCGCCTCGACGCGACCTGCCTCGCGGTCGATCACTTCGACGTCATCTTCTCGGGCAAGGAGGCGCACGCCGCGGCGGCACCCTGGGAGGGTCGCAACGCGCTCGACGCCCTGACGATCTCCCAAGTCGCGCTCGCCCTCCTGCGCCAGCAGCTTCAACCCGGCGACTTGATCCACGGCATCGTCACCGAAGGTGGTTCGGCGGCCAACATCATCCCCAATCGCGCCGTCGGTCGCTTCATGGCGCGCTCCCTCGATCTCTCGCGACTGGCCGAACTTCGCCTACGAGTCAACGCCTGTTTCGAAGCGGGCGCGCTAGCGACGGGCACCACGTTGGAGATCGAGGAACTCGGACACCCCTTCTCCCACATGGTCTCGGACCAGGGAATATTGGCGCACTACCGCGACGCCGCCGAGGCCCTCGGGCGCGACTTTCGCCTCGACGACGAGGGTGCGGCCAAGCCCAGCATCTCAACCGATATGGCCAACGTCTCCCTCGTCGTGCCCTCGATTCACCCCATGTTGATGATCCCCACCCACGGGGCCGTGAATCATCAGGCGGCCTTCACCGCGGCGTGCGTGACGCCCGCCGCGGACCAGGCGGTCATCGACGGCGCCCTCGCCCTGGCCGCCACCGCGATCTCCGTGGCGAAGGACGACGAGTTACGGGAGCAACTCATGAGCCGCTCATGATGTTGGAACACGCACTCTTAACGGTGCGACCGGGCAGCGAGAGTGACTTCGAAGCGGCGATGCGCGAAGCGTTGCCGATCATCGAAGGCGCGGACGAATGCCACGGGGCCGAGGTTCGTCGTCAAGTTGAGGACGCTTCGACCTATCTGCTTTTGGTGCGATGGACCTCGGTGGAGGCGCATATGGCGTTTCGAGCGACGGCGCGCTACGAAGCGTGGCGTGCGCTGACGCACCACTTCTACGTCGGGACGCTCAGCGTCACGCACTTCTTTGAACCCATCGAGCGCTAGTTCGCCTGGTAGACCCCGAACTCGGCGCGAAGCACGTCGGCGACTTCGCCGAGCGTCGCGCGTCGCGACAGCGCGACTTTCATCGGGTAGAGCACGTTGGCCGAACCCCGCGCGGCCGTCGCGAGGTCCTCGAGCGCCGAGCGCACACCGTCGTTGTCGCGCGAGGTCTTCAGGGCTACTACTCGCTCCACCTGGGCGCGCTGTTGCGCGGCGTCGACCGGGAACACGTCGGCCTTGGTGGTCTCACTCTCGACGAAACGGTTCACCCCGACGACCACCTTGTCGCCGCGCTCCACGCTGCGAGCGAACTCGTAGGCGGCGGCCTCAATCTCGTCTTGGAGATAGTGGGCTTCGATCGCGGCGACCGAGCCGCCCATCTGGTCAATGGTCGAGATGTACTCGCGAGCCAGGGCCTCGACCTCGTCGGTCAAACTCTCGATGAAGTACGAACCGGCGAGCGGATCGACGGTGTCGGCGACGCCCGACTCGTAGCCAAGGACCTGTTGGGTACGTAGGGCCAGCTTGGCGGCGCGCTCGGTCGGCAGGCCGAGGGCTTCGTCGAATCCGTTGGTGTGCAGGCTCTGCGTGCCCCCGAGCGCCGCGGCCAGTCCCTGCATGGCGACGCGCACGATGTTGATCTCGGGCTGTTGCGCGGTCAGGGTCGACCCGCCCGTTTGGGTGTGGAAGCGCAACATGGTCGACTTGGGGTCGCGGGCGTGGAAACGCTCGCGCATGATCGAGGCCCACAGGCGCCGGGCCGCGCGGTACTTGGCGACCTCCTCGAAGAGGTTGTTGTGCGCGTTGAAGAAGAAGCTCAGTCGCGGCGCGAACGCGTCGAGCTCGAGACCGGCGGCCAAAGCCGCCTCGACGTAGGCGATGCCGTTCGCCAAGGTGAAGGCGATCTCTTGGACCGCGGTGGAACCGGCTTCGCGGATGTGGTATCCCGAGATCGAAATGGTGTTCCAGTTCGGCATCTCCTTCGCGCAGTACGAGAACGTGTCCACCACCAGACGCATCGAGGGGCGTGGCGGATAGATGTAGGTCCCGCGCGCGACGTACTCCTTCAAGATGTCGTTTTGGATGGTGCCGCGCAGTTGGTCACCCGAGACGCCCTGTTCTTCACCGACCAGCTGATAGAGCAGCAGCAACGTCGAGGCGGTGGCGTTGATGGTCATCGACGTCGTGACCTCGTTGAGGGGCAGGTCCTTGAGCAGCAGGCGCATGTCCTCTAAGGAGGAGATGGCGACGCCGACCTTGCCGACCTCGCCCTCGGCCCGCACGTGATCGGCGTCGAGGCCCATCTGCGTTGGCAGGTCGAAGGCGCACGAGAGTCCCGTCTGGCCGGCGCCGAGGAGGAACTTGAAACGCTCGTTCGTCGCTTCGGCGGTGCCGAAACCGGCGTACTGGCGCATCGTCCACAGGCGACCGCGGTACATCGTCTCTTGCACACCGCGGGTGTAGGGGAACGACCCCGGCTCGCCGAGCTGGGTGGCCTCATCGAAGTCCTTGAGGTCCGCCGCACGGTAGACGGCCTTCACCTCGATGCCAGAATCGGTGACCCGTTCGTTCGAACTCACGCCCCCCAGGTTACGTCGCGCCTCCGTCGGGGAAATACGGCCCCGAGGATCACCGAAGGGGACAGGAATTGAGTGAGGAGAGCCTCACCGACAAAGATAGAGCGATGATCTGTTCGAACTGTCGCGCACAAATGGACGGCAAGACCTGTTCTGGCTGTGGGCGGAACCTCCCCTCGGGCGCTCGGGGGCCGATCGATCCGGTGACCGGAATGATGCTCGCCGGGTTCGGACGACGAGTCGGTCAGATGTTCTCCGACCAACTCGTGTTGGTGATTCCCGTGGAGGTCTTCGTCGCGGTCTTTGACCAGATCGGCTCGAACTTCCTTGGTGGGTTATCCGGTTTCATCGTGACCGCGGGATATCTCTTTCGCTGCTACATCACCAAGGGCGGACAGTCGGTGGGTAACCGAGTCGCCGCCACCCGCGTGCGCGACGCCTCGACCGGCGCCATGCTCGCACCACAACAAGCGCTCAAACGTGCCGCCATTGTCATGTTCTACTTCGTCGGGAGCTACTCGCTCCACGACTCGCCATTCTTTCTCGTCATCATCGTCGTCGGTATCATCGACAACGCATACTGCCTGTTCGACAAGCGCAATCAGACCCTGCACGACAAGATCGCGAACACGATCGTGGTGGTGGCCTAGACCCCCACGGGGTGGGGCATGCAGAGGTCGTCGTACTCGGCGATGACGATCTCCCCCGCGTGCTCACCACACGCCGGGCAGTTGGGGTCGCGGCGCACCTTGAAGGTCCGAAAGGACTCTTCCAAGGAGTCGTAGGTGAGGAGTCGTCCGACCAGCGGCTCGCCGATGTCGAGCAGCAACTTGATCGTCTCGACCGCCTGAATCGAACCGATGATGCCCGGCAGGACGCCCAACACACCCGCCTCGGCGCAACTCGGCGCGAGTTCGGGCGGTGGTGGCTCGGGGATCATGCAGCGATAGCACGGTCCGACGTAGGGGTAGAAGACGGTCGCCTGACCTTCGAAGCGGAAGATCGAACCGTGCACCACGGGGATGCGCTTGATGAGCGCGGCGTCGTTGACGAGGTAGCGGGTCGGGAAGTTGTCGGTGCCGTCGACGATGATGTCGTAGCCGTCGATGATGTCGAGGATGTTCTCCGCGCTCAGTCGGGTGTCGTAGGTCTTGACGACGACGTCGGGGTTCATCGCCGTCAGGGCCGCCTTCGCGCTGTCGACCTTGCGCATGCCCACGCGGTCGAGCGTGTGGAGGATCTGGCGCTGCAGGTTGGAGGCGTCGACCACGTCCATGTCGATGATGCCGATCGTGCCGACACCCGCCGCGGCCAAGTAGATGGCGGCCGGTGAACCGAGGCCGCCGGCTCCGAGTAAGAGCACCTTCGAGTCCAGCAGTTTCATCTGACCGGCCTCACCGACTTCGGGCAAGAGCAGGTGGCGCTGGTAACGGTTGCGCTGGTCGGCGGTCATGGTGCGAGGTGCCTCCCAGGTGAGTCCCTCGTCCTTCCACTTGTTAAAACCCCCGATGACGGACACGACGTCGGTGTAACCCAACTCTTGGAGGGTCTTGGCGGCGAAGGCGCTGCGGGTGCCCCCGGCGCAATAGACGGCGATCGGCGCGTTCTTATCGGGCAAGCGGCCCTCGATGGAGAACTCCAGTTGACCGCGCGGCACGTGCACGGCGCCGGGTAGGGCGCCTTGTTGGTACTCGTCGGGTTCGCGCACGTCGAGTATCGCGTAGTGCTCTAGATGTTCGGCGACCTCTTTCGGGTCCACCTCACGGATGTCGGCCTTGGCGGCGTTCAGTAAGTCTCGCGGTGACTGCAACGGACGCTCCTTTTCAGTCCCTAAACCTTACCTGCTGGGTCAACAATCGCCCACGCTACCTGGTAGACCCAACTGGTGGAACTGCGCGACCTCCTCGCCCGACGACGAATGACGCGCTCCTTCGACGGCACCCCGGTCGACCTCGAGTGGCTCGAGGAACTCTGTGCCCTCGCGCTCTGGGCGCCGACCGCTGGTAACAGCGCGGGCGTGCGAATGAACACCGTTGGTCAGGGCGACCTCGAACGATTCTTCGCCGTCGCCACCGACGAGCAGTGGCGGGTACGTTCGGCGCGTCTGCCCGGGCTGCGGCGCGCGGGCGCGGCGGTGCTGGTGACCACTCGTCCCGAGGACTACCTGGCGCGCTATCGCGAGGAGGACAAGGCCGCCTCGGGCCTCGGTGATCGTGGGTCCTGGCCCGTGCCCTACTGGCACACCGACGCCGCGATGGCGACCATGGCGCTCTTGTTGCTCCTCGAAGAACGTGGCTGGCAGGCCGTCCTCTGGGGAAGTTTTCGTCACGACGAGGCCCTGCGACGTTGGGCCGGACTCGAGGACGAGGAACTCTTCGCGACCGTGCTGATCGGCAGATCCGACGGCGGCGACGTCGCTTCTACGTCCCTCGAGCGAGACGTCCCCGCCCGGCGGGACCGGGTTCGGCGACTCTCTCCCTAGGACTCAGGCCTTGGGGGACTTCGCCAGTACGCGCAGGTACTCAATGAGCGTTCGCGCACCGTAGGCCGTGGCGCCCTTGGTCTGGTAGCCCCTCGCCGCGTCGGCGCGGGCCGGCCCGGCGATGTCGAGGTGCGCCCAGGGCTTGCCGGCGGTGAACCTCCGCAGCAACAGCGCCGCGACGATGGCGCCCGCTCGAGGGGGCTTACCCATGTTCTTCATGTCGGCGACGTCCGAATCGATGTGCGACTCGTAACTCTCCACCAGCGGCATTCGCCAAAACGCCTCACCCGATCGATCGCTCGCCGCGCTCAGGCGACCGGCGAGCTCGTCACTGGACACGAAGAGAGCACCGACTTCGTCGCCGAGGGCGACGTTCTGGGCACCGGTCAACGTCGCGACGTCGATGATCACGTCGGGATCGGCGTCCACCGCGAGGGCCAGTCCGTCGGCGAGGATCAATCGACCTTCGGCGTCGGTGTTGAGGACCTCAATGGTGAGTCCGTTGCGGATCGTCAAGACGTCACCCGGCTTGGTCGCCCGGTCGCCCAGGAGATTCTCGGTCAACGGGGCGATCGCGGTGATGCGGATCGGCAGCTGCAGCTGACTGGCCACCGAGACGACCGCCATCACGACCGCCGAGCCGGTCATGTCGGTCTTCATGCTCATCATGCCCTCGGCGCCCTTNNGCGGAACCCTGACCGACCCCGAGCAGACCCCCGAGGCGCTCCTCCCTGATTCTCGATTCCGTCCAGACCTCGACGTTGACGTGTTCGTCGGGCGCCAGGCGCTCTTCAATCTCACTGGCCAGCGTCTTCGGTGGCATGTACCCGGCCGGTGAGTCGATGAGGAACTTGGCCCAGTTCACCGCCTCGGCGATGATCGCGCCGCGTTGTACGCCATCGGTGACCGCGTCGTGCACCGCGACCGTGGGCAGGGGCACGTCGACGGGTACCACGTCGAAGGTCGAGAGTTTCGACTGGCCCTTGTAGCTATAGGACGCGAGCACCGCGCCCTCGGTGAGGGCCTGGGCGGCCCCGGCGGGGTCACTGAGTCCGTCCGTCGCTAAGAGGAACGCGAGGGGACCGTCGCCCGCCGCGCGCGCCGCCGCCGCGCCCGCGAGGCGGTAGCGAAAGGTGCCGTGCGCACTCGAGCCGAGCGAGACAATCACAATGTTGGCGCCAGTCAGGGAACGAAGCACGACCGTGCTCCCGGGCTCTTCCTTGAGTCCCTGGCGCGTGCACCACTCCTTAGTGAGGGTGCGGGTGGTCACCACCCCGCCGAGATTGGTGGGTACCGCCTCGGGGATGACGCCTTCGCCGTCACGAACGACCACCGCCAACGCAATCGTCGTCTGNNGCGGTACGGTGCTCGGGGCCCTCGGCCCAGCGAGCCATCGTCCACACGAGGTCGCTCAGGCGATTGAGGTACTGAATCACCAAGGAGTCCTCTAACGGGTAGCCGACCGCGACGCGTTCGGCTCGACGCACCACCGTGCGGGCCACGTCGAGCGCGGCGGAAAAGGAGTTGTCACCGGGCACCACGAACTCGGTCGGCATCTCGATCTCCGCCGAGAGCGCGTCGATCTCCTGCTCCAGACGTTCGATCATCGCCGCGGTGACCAGTGATTTCTCGGCCACGAGCTTGTGGCGGTTCGCGGGTAGCGTCGCGACCTCGGCCATCAAGACCCACAGATCACGTTCGACGGTGACGAGCAGGTCGTTGAGTCGCGACGAGGGTTCACTCAGCGACCGCGCCCACCCCAGTGACGCTTGTGCTTCGTCGACGGCACCGTTGACTTCGATCGGCTCGGCGCTCTTGGCCACGCGACCACCGAAGTAGAGACCGGTCGTACCGTTGTCACCCGCTCGGGTGTAAATCTTCACCTCGACAG
>PLER01000129.1 GCA_003136495.1 Acidimicrobiaceae bacterium | reverse complement strand
CGCCTCAGCCAAGGAGCACGCTCTCGTCGACCGACACCAGGGTCTTGCCGTGGTTCTCACCGCGAAAGAGCAGGTTGAGCGCGTCGGGCGCGTGTTCGAGGCCCGAAACGACGTGTTCTTGGTGACGCAGCTCGCCCGTGGCGACCATCACCGCGAGGGCGGCGCGCGCCTCGTCGTAGCGGTGCGTGTAGTCGAACACCAAGAAGCCCTCCATGCGGGCGCGACGGGTGATGAGTGAGGCCGTGTTCTCGAGCCCGTGCCGCTCGGTGGCGTTGTACTGAGAGATCGCGCCACAGAGCACGATGCGCGCGCGCATCGCCAGGTTCGCTAAGACGTCGTCGAGGACCACCCCACCGACGTTGTCGAAGTAGAGGTCCACGCCCTCGGGACAGGCCGCGCGCAGTCGTCGTCGCAGGTGCGCCTCACGGTAGTCGAGACACTCATCGAAGCCGTAGCGCTCTACGACTTCGACGCACTTCTGGGCTCCGCCGGCGATGCCGACGACCTTCTTTGCACCACGGGCCTTGGCGACCTGACCGGCGACCGACCCGGTGGCGCCGGCCGCGCCCGAGACGACCACGACGTCGCCCTCTTTGAGCTGCCCGACGTCCAGCACACCGAAGTAGGCCGTGATCCCGGTCACCCCGAGCACGTTCATCACCGTCGCGAGGTCGAGTCCGAGTCCCTTGGGCAAGATCGCGAATCGATTGGTGTCGCTCGCGATGACCCACTCCTGCCAACCGGTCATCCCGAAGACGACGTCACCCACCTCGAGGTGCGGGGTCTTCGATTCGACGACCACCCCGGTGCCACCACTACGGACGACCTCGCCTAGTTGAATCGCTGGCATGTAGCCGGGCGCATCATCCATCCAGGTCCTGATCGTCGGGTCGATGCTGAGCAGGCCGACCTTGATGAGTGCCTCGCCCGCGCCCGGCACGGGTCGCGGTGTCGTGACCAGTGTGGTGGTCGACGCGTCAATGAGACCCCTCGGTCGTTCGGCCAGCACGATCTGTCGATTCTCCATCGGGTCTCCTTCTCTGGGACGGTCCTAGCCATCCTCTCATCGCGCGCGACCCCGCGGCGCGTGACTCAGCGGCGACGACGCAATCGGACGATGACCTCGTCGACGACGTCACTCGTCGAGGCGTCTCCCCCGAGGTCGAAGGTCCGCACGCCCTCGGCCGCGGCGCCCAACGTGGCGTCGCGCAGGGCGACCGCGGCCTCGGCGCACCCCTCGTCGCCCCGATACCCCGCGTGCTCCAGCACGGCCGCACAGGCGAGCAGCATCGCCATGGGGTTCGCCACGTTCTTGCCCTCCAATGAGGGCGCCGTGCCGTGGGGCGCCTCGGCCATCGCGACCGTGGTCTCGAGGTTCTCGTCCAGCGCTAACAGCACCGACTCCGCACCGGCGATCGAGCCGAACATCGCCAGCACCAGGTCGCTCAAGCAGTCCCCGTCGCGATTGAGGGCGGGGATCACCACGGGTGCGTGCCACCCCTCGGTCATCAGCCCGGCGTAGGCGGCGTCGATCAACATCGGCCGGTAGGTGACGTCGGGGTGACGAGCGGCGGCCGCGTCCATCTCTTCTTTCAACATCCCCTCGTAGATCGCCGACACCGTCCACTTCGGGCCCCCGTAGACGAGTCCGCCGAGCGACGACGCCGCGCGGAAGGAGAACTCCGCGACCGATCGACACGTCGATCGCTCGATGCGTTCGGTTCGCCAGGCCGACTCCTCGACGGTGCCCGGTGCGCCGTCGCGACCTTCGGCCGCGCCGTAGGCGTCGCCTACGGCCATGCGCACCACGACGACCGGATAACTGAGCGCCACGATGGGCGTCACCCCGGGGATCCGGCGTCCGGTGCGCACGATGACCGTGCCGTCGATGCCCTCACGCAGGATGCGGTTGGGTGAGCCGACCGAGCCGATCTCGGTCGGGGTCACCGTGGCCGCCTTGAGACCGAGCCCCGCCTCTTTCATCGCGGCGGCCGCCTCGTGCACGACGCCGTTGTTCGTGGCTCGACGAGCGGCGAGGGAGAGGTCGAAACGGAGGAAATCGAGTTCGAAGCCGAGGGCCGACGGCTCGAGCACGCGTAGCGACTGCTCGAGGAGCTCCTGGCCTGTCTGATCACCTTCGCAGACCACGATGGTGGGCCGTGTGGACATGGCGAACTCCTAGGGATCGAAACGGGGCGTCACGCTCACCTTAATGTTGCCGGCCCGACGGGACGGACCCGATGATCAGCCGACGCGAGTGATCTCGACGACCACCCCGAGCGCGCTCGAGCGATCCCCGTGGTAGATGCCCTTTAAGGGTGGCACGTCACCGTACTCGCGACCCTTCGCCACCACCACGTGGTGCAGACCGACCGTGCCCCCGTTGGTCGGGTCGATACCGAACCAGTCGCCGCAGAAGTACTCGACCCACGCGTGACTCTCGCCCACCACCTTCTCGCCGACGTTGTCCTCGTCCTTGGCGTAGAGGTACCCCGACACGTAGCGCGCGGGCACGCCCACGCAGCGCAACAACGCAATGGTCACGTGACTGAGGTCTTGACACACTCCCGCGCCCTGCTCCCAGACCTCTTGCGCGGTCGAGGAGACCTGCGTCGCCCCGCGCACGTAGGCGACGCGCTCACGCACCCACGCCATGATCGCTTCCACGACGGCGTGGACCTGCTCTTGGCCCGAGACGAGGGCGCGAAGCTCCTCGAGGACGCCGATCGACATGGTGGTGCGCGGCGTGGGCGCCAGGTACTCCGAGAGCACGTCGAAGGTCGGTCCCGAGCGCAGCGAACTGAGGGACACGTCGTCGCCCTCGTGGACCTCGGTCATGGTCTCCACGGTGGCCTCGGCGACGACCTGGAGTCGGTGGTGGGCCTGTTGGAGGTCGAAGGTGGTGACGATGGTCCCGAAGTAGTCGCGGTAGGTCGACTGGACGGCGAAGGGGTGCACGCTCAAAGACGACTCCAGCACCCGTTGACGCGGCGAGGTCACCGGCGTCATGCGCGCTTCGTTGTACGAGGAGTCGGCGACGCCGTCGTAACTGAACCCGGTGACGTGGCGAATCTTAAAGAGCATGCTCGACTCCACCAACGTCACGTGCCGACCTCACTCGCCCAACTCGTCGCGACGCTCTGGCGAAAGTAGTTCGAGGTCACCTGGTTATTCGCGGTCGCGCTGGTGGTCTCGAGCAACGTCAAGATCTCCGAGAGGTTCGTTAAGAGCGCCTGGGGATCCATGTACTCGAGGCGTGACTGGGTGGTGCGAATGGTACGCCGAGCCTGATCGACCACGTCGAGGTGCGTGCTCGCTCGCGTGAGCTCGTCGAGACACTGATCGGCCACGATCAACGAGTGGTAGGCCGATCGGGGAAACACCCGGTCCAACAGCAAAAACGAGGCGATCGCTTCGGGGTCTGACCGACGCACCGAGGAACGAAGGTAGGACTCCATCGCTCCGGCGGCGCGCAACAACGTGAGCCAGTCCGGTGAGTGCTCCGCCGCGAACAGGCGGCCCTGGAGAAGCCGTGCGGTCATGTCGATTCGTTCGAGGCTGCGTCCGAGCACCAGGTAGGCCCAGGTCTCGTCGTGACTGATCGTCGCGTCGGTCAAGCCCGCAAAGAGCGCCGAGCGGTCGCGGATGAAACGCAGGTAGCTCGCGGGACCGACGCGCGACGCCTCTTCTCTTTGCGCGGTGAGTTCGTTGCGCGTCGAGTTAAGACAGACCCACATCTCTGAGGAGATCACCTCTCGGGCACGCCGGGCGTTGTCGTGGGCCGCCAAGACCGCACCGGTGATCGCGCTCGGGTTCTCGGCTTCGTAGACCAGTTCTTCCAGAACGGTCTGCACGTTCACCGCACCCTCGCCCACCGGCTTCATGCCCAAAATCGCGAAGAGCGACCGGCACGTCACCTGGGAGTCGCCGAAGGGGTCCTCCGCGAGGCGGTGGATGTAGGCGTCGACGATGCGCGACGTGTCGTCGGCCCGCTCGACGTAACGGCCGGTCCAGTAGATCAACTCGGCGAGCCGAGCGAGCATGCCCCGATTCACTGATCGAAGCCCGACTG
>PLER01000008.1 GCA_003136495.1 Acidimicrobiaceae bacterium | reverse complement strand
CCGAGCGTGGTGTAGCCCTCGAGCATCGGCTCCTCGGCCGGCCACATCATCTCCATTTGAAACCAGTGGTCCATCACCGAGAGCGTGCGAACGCCAATCGCTTCGGCGGTCTCGGCCAAGGTCGTCAACGTGGGGCCGATCGCGGCGGCGCCACCGGGCCACGTGAATCGCGGCACGTGGAGATCAAGGTTCATGGCGGTCCTTTCATTCGAAGCGTCCTCTCCGATACGTGCAACGTACACGGGGCTCGAGAACCCTGAGTCGCACTTTCGTGATCGACCTTTATATTGCTCCCTAGGAACGGACGTGAGTTGCCTTCGGCACCACGTTTGACACATGGATACCACGGCGACTTTGACGTAATCGGGGCGATCAAATGATCCAAGGAATTCGACGGAGTTCACGAGGAGCCACATCCTCCTCTGTCGCCAGGTCGACACCAGCGTTATCGCGGGCCGTCATCTACGTCGTGCGCGGGGAAGTGCTGTTCCTCTTCTTCACCGCCGTCAGCGTGGCGCTGCATCCCGGCTTCGTGTTACAGCGCGACGAGGGCGGGATGAGCAACTACGGCCTGCACGTAAAGACCGCGGTTCCCTACACGCTCGCGTTAGCACTCCTGGTGCTCTACAGTGCTCGCGCCGCATCGCTCTACGGGGGCGGGGATGGGCGCCTGCGCCGACTTCGCCAGTTGATTCTTTCCTACAGCGCCGTGGTGTTCTCGATTCTGCTGAGCACGTACTTCTACTCACTCAACGAGGCCCTGAAGGACCTCCACTTCAGCCTCGGCACCGCGCTGATCGTGGTGGTGGGGGTGGGTTCGATCTGGATGTACCGGCTCTGGCCACCGACGCTCGAGACTCGTTCGCTGCTCGCAGCGCAGCTCACCGGCGACGTCCTGGCCCTTTTGACCGTAGTCGGTACGTTGCATCTCCTCTTCCTCACCGAGATCCTGTCGAACGTCGCCTTCGCGGCGCTCCTCATCAGAACGTGTCGACGGGTTGCCATCGAGGACGCTCACCTCGCCCAGTCGAAGGACGCCACGTCGTAGATCGACGAACCGTCGACCTCATCACGGAGGGCGGGCGTGCGCATCTCGTCCGGTACCCAGAGATAGGTATCGTGCGTGGCACGAGGCAGTGTCGACGGACGCGTTCGACGTCATCGGCTGCTTGAATTGAAGCCCGTGGAAACTCTCGACAACATGATGTGGCACGCGCTCAACGGGCCACAGGACTACCTCGCGGAAGGGAACGATCGGGCGCGACGCTATCCAATCGACATCGGGCCCTTCTGTGCGGTGCCGGATGAACCAACGGCGGAAGACTACGCCGCGCTCAGAGACCTCGTCGGCCCCGGGAACGTCGCGACGATCCTTCGCGATGAGGTGGTGGTGCCCGAGGGCTGGGACGTACTCGCGACTATCGACGTTGTCCAGATGATCGGGCCAACCGCGGAGGTGGTGGTCTCGGCCGACCCGCGAATCGTCGTGCTCGAGATTGAGGACGTCGAGGAGATGATGTCCTTGACGGCCCGGACAAAACCCGGCCCGTTCGCGACGCGTACCTGGGAGTTGGGCACGTACTTAGGTATTCGCATTGACGGACGCCTGATCGCTATGGCGGGTCAGCGCGCGCAGACGGCGGGACACGTCGAGATCAGTGCGGTCTGCACCGACGAGGAGTTCGTCGGGCGCGGACTGGGTTCTGTACTCTTGAACGCTCAAATCAACGCCGTCGTTGGCGCGCGAAAGGTGCCGATGCTGCACGCCGCGGCGAACAATGCGCGCGCCATTTCCCTCTATGAACGCATGGGATTTAGCCTCCGGCGACGGGTACGGGCTGTCGTCATGCGGAGTCCTGAGTAGTTGGCGCTTCGCGTTGGCTCACGTACTTCGCAACAGAGCGAGTAGTTGACTCTGCACAACGCGTAAGGGCTCGTCGCTGCCTTCCGTTCGACAGAGAATGAGTGCCCCTTCGACGCTGGCGATCGATATCACCGCAACGGCGTGCGCTCGTTCGTGTCTCATCCCGGTGTCTTCGAGTTGCGACCCCAACAGCGACACCCATGACTGAAAAGCTTCCCTCGCTACCGCCAGAAGGTCATCGTCATCGTCGGCGACGTCAATGGTGACCCCCGCGACCGCGCACCCGGCGGCGGCGCCCGCGGCGGCGACAACCTGGCGAAAGAGGGCCACGAAGTGCGTCAACGCGTCTTCGGCGTTCACGGCGGTGCTCGAGCGCAGGTGCGCGAGGACCTGATCCGAAGTCAGGCGTATCGCACAGGCCGCCAACTGCCGTTTGCCCTGGGGAAAGTGGTGATAGATCGATCCGCGCGACACGCCACTGTCGGCGAGGACGTCCGAGAAAGAAGTGGCGTTCATGCCGTGGCTACCGATGAGCGACGCAGCGCTCCGGATCATCTTGTCGCGGCTCTCGCTCACTACTTACGCTCCGTTTGCTATGACGCTCGTCATAGGGTACGCTCTCGTTGAATTATGATGCTCATCATAAACGGCCAGGAGGAACGTAATGCCGATGATCGATGTGTACGCCGCTGAGGGAACGTTCACTGACAAGCACGAACTCGCCCAAAGCCTGGCGAACGCGGTGATGCGCTGGGAGAAAGTTCCGCCCATCTCGCTCTTCAAGAACAACACCGCCGCCTTTATTCACGATCTCCCGGTTGACGCGATATCGAACGCGGCGGGAGAGAGCAACTACGTACGCGTCCAAGTGCTGACGCCGGTGGGCGTGCTCGATCGCGAAAAGCAACTCGGTGTCGTCAGGGAGCTCACCGATATCGTGGCGGCCGCCTCGGGCGACGCGACGCTCGAGCAACGAACGTGGGTGCTCATTACCGAATCGCCCGAAGGGGGTTGGGGAATAAACGGCCACGCCAACACGAGTGACGACATCGTGCAAGCAGCGCGCAGCGAACTGGCCAAGGGTTCTTCAAGCTAGTCCGAGTTTGCTCTTGGAAGTGCCGAGCGCCTCGCGTGCGGCTCCACCCACCGTTAGGTCGTGCTCGACGGGGCACAACCACCCGACGAAGGTCCGCGTACGTAGACCGCGTGCACCGAAGAGCCGCTCTCGTTCAAGTGCAATATCAAGTTGCACATCTGCGGTTAATGTGCTACCGTCGGTTGCACATTGATATTCCGCGAGGGGGAAGGGTTGAACAGTGACGGCTGAGTTAATGATTGAGCGGGAGATTCTGATCGAGGCACCAGTGGACGTGGTCTGGCGCACTATCACCGAGCCGGACCAGATCGCCTTGTGGTTCGCGGACCGGGTGGAACTCGTCGCCGAACCCGGCGCCCATGGTTACATGCACTTCGGCGAACACGGGGGTGGGCCGGTCGTCGTGTTGGACGTCGAACCTCCGACACGTTTTTCGTTTCGCTGGAACCATTCCCTCGAAGAGGTGCCGGACGCGAGCAACTCGATGCTCGTCGAGTTCACGTTGACTTCCGAGGGCCACGAGCGGACTCGTCTTCGAGTGACCGAGAGTGGCCACGAGTTGCGTGACTGGCCCGACGCGGAAAAGCAGCGCTACGCCAACGACCACCAAGGCGGATGGGCCACGCATCTCGCGCGTCTCGCAACGCTGCTCCAGGAGCGTCCATGACGATGACGATGCTGAGCGACGACGAGTTGGTGTTCGCGGTCGCCGAACCGTCTCGTCGCCGGGTGCTCGATCTCCTCGTGCGCAACGGTGAGGCCAGTGCGTGGAGTTTGGCCGGCCACGTGCCGTTCACCCGCCAGGCCGTTTCTAAGCATCTAGTCGTGTTGGAAGGCGCCGGGCTGGTCAGTCGCCGCAAGCATCGTCGAGAAGTTCTGTACAGGGTGGAACCCGATCGGCTCCATCAAGCCACGCGGGCCATGGCCGAGCTTGCCGCTCAGTGGGACCGGCGACTCGACGCGATCAAACGTCTCGCGGAAGCGGCGCACGCGGAAGCCAAACTTCACGCATCGAAGGAGGGCGCATGAAGGAGAGCCCAAGTTTCACCACTACCTTCACGGTCGAACAGACCCCAGCGGACGTCTTCGACGCGATCTGTAATGTCCGACAATGGTGGACGGGCGAGGTCGAGGGCGAGAGCCACGAGGCGGGTGACGAGTTCTCCTACCGATACTCGGGTTTTCACTACTCCAAGCAGAAAGTCGTGGAGCTCGTTCCGGGCGAGAAAATCGTGTGGCACGTCGTCGATTCGCACCTCGAGGGGCCTGCGGACCCGAGCGAATGGACCGGGACCGATATCGTCTTCGAGATCAGCGTCGCAAAGGACGGGACCGAGGTCCGGTTCTCACATCTCGGTTTGGTGCCCGGGGTCGAGTGTTTCAAGGACTGTTCGAGCGGCTGGGGCTTCTTCGTCAACGGAAGTCTCAAGCAATTGATTACGACTGGTGAGGGACCAATGTCGCCGCCGTGGGCGTGATCACTTTGCCGAGGTCGACCCGGCAGCACGACGTTGACGCTCGATGAACTGATCGCTCGCGTCGGGTCGAGCTAGCGAACCTTCCTGGTTGAGGCACCGCCTGCGCGCGACGTCGTTCGAGCGGAGAGAACCTTATCGAGGCGGCCGGGGCTGAGCGCTCGGTGGGCGAGATCGGAGTCGGCGGGTCGCATGCCGGCGATCAGTATGTCGAGGTGTCGTCGCCACGCGTCGGGGGCGATGGGCAACGTCGCTTCGAGGACGCCGTTGAGTGAGAACATCGACATCGTTACGTCAGTGCTGGTGAGGTCGTGGCGTATGCGACCGTGCTCCTTCGCGTCGGCGAGCAGTGTGGCGATGAGATGGCGAGCGAGTTTGACCATTTCGTGATCCGTGTTCCATAGTCTCGGCAAGCATCCCGCGTGTTCGGCTTGATACGCGCCGGTCGCTTCCAAGAATCGCTCGAGCCCGGTGCCGTCCGGTGAGGTGGCGGCGTCGCGGGCCATCTGAATCGTCGCCCCGAGGATCTCGTGGACCAGGGTGTCGATCAGTGCCTCTTTGGTGGGGAAGCGTCGATAGAGCGTGCCGATGCCCACGCCCGCGGCCCTGGCGATCTCCGTGACGCTCGCGTCGAGCCCCTGCTCGTCAAAGACCCGCACGGCGGCGGCTAAGAGTTGCTCGCGGTGTCGCGCGGCGTCTTTGCGCAACGGCCGCGTGGTGGTGCTCATTGTCGCATCACTCTGACTCGTCGCCGACGAGGGTACCGCCCGCGACGAGACCAAGTTCGGCGTGGGGCATCGTAGCTTCCGTCACGACGGCGGGCGGCCGCACTCTCCCCGGCACGAAGAATGCCGCGATCGCTGCGGCGATTGCGGCCACCATCAACAGAGCAAAGCCGTGGGTGTAACCGGACTCGCGAGGTATCGCGCCCGATCGCACGCCCGACGTCACGATGCTGCTCATGACGGCCGCGCCAACGGAGCCTCCGATTGTTCTGATGTTCGCGTTCATGCCACTCGCGACGCCCGTCTGTTCGGGCGGAACCGCCACGACGACGAGTGCCGACATTGAAGAGAAGGCGAGACCGAACCCGACGCCTTCGACAACCATCGCCACGAGGATCTCCCACTCGGCGGCGTGGGCGAACGTGAGGAGTGCAAAGTTGACAATGCCGATGAGTAGTCCCGTGACGAGCACGGCCTTGCTGCCGAAGCGCTTCGAAAGCGGACCGGAGAGCATGCCGAAGGCGAACATGAAAACACTCAAGGGCAGGAGAATGAGCCCCGACACCGTAATGCTCACCCCGAAGCCGTAGCCCGCGGACCGTGGGGTCTGGAGGAACTCAGGGAGGAACGCGAAGACCGCGTACATGCCAACGCCGAGCAGCAGCGCCACTAAGTTCGTCGTCCACACCGCGGGGATCCTCATCATCTGCATATCAATGAGCGGATGAGCCGATCGGGCTTCGACCACGACCCAGATGACGGCAATGACCGAGGCCGCTAACAAGAGTCCGATCACGCTCGCGGAGCCCCAGCCCCAGGTCGGGGCCTCACTGATCGCGAGAATTCCCGCCACCAGCCACGCCGAGAGAAGGATGACGCCGGGCCAACTCAGTTTCCCGGGAGTGCGAACTCGCGACTCGGGAACAACGACGTGCGCCGCCGCCGCCGTCACTGCCATGACGGCCATGGGAATCCAGAAGAGCCAGTGGTAGTCGAGCGCGTTGACAATCGGCCCGGCGAGCACGATGCCCAGCCCGGCGCCCGCTGCGGCCAGCGCCGCGATGACGCCAATGGCGCCGATGACCTTTTCCTTCGGGAATTCGTCACGGATCAGACCGAACGACAAGGGCACGACACCACCGCCGATTCCTTGGATTACTCGAGCGACGATCATCAAGGTGATCGAACTCGCGATCGCCGCCAACAGCGACCCGATCGTCAGCGCCACGAGCGTGATGACCAGCATTCGTTCTTTGCCGTACATGTCGCCGAGGCGCCCCATGATGGGGGTGAAGATTGCCGCCGACAGAAGGTACGCGGTCAACACCCACGTGACGGTGTTCTGTGAGGTGTGCAGTCCCGCCTCAATGGTGGGCAGGACCGGAATGACCAGGGACTGCAGGAGGGCGTAGCCGCC
>PLER01000054.1 GCA_003136495.1 Acidimicrobiaceae bacterium | reverse complement strand
TGGGCGTTCACCTCGTCGTCGGTCACGACGGGAGAAGGAATCGTCACGCGCAGGTCGTTCTGGCCTGAAATCTCAACTTCGGGACGAACTTCGACGTCCGCCTCGAAGACCAGGTTGCCATCCTCTTCGCCCGCAGTGATGTTGATCTCCGGCTGGGCGATCGGGTCGATCAACGTGTCCGAGACTGCGTGGGCGTAGAAGTCGGGAATGGCGTCACGAATCGCTTCACCGCGTAGGGCACTCGGTCCCCCGAGGTGGGCCATCAACACGTTCTTCGGAACCTTGCCCTTGCGAAATCCCTTGATGGAGACCTGCTTGGAGAGTTTCTTGGCGGCGGCGTCAATCGCCTCGTCCATCTCGGGTTCGCCGACTTCGACGGTCAGTTTTACCCGGTTGTTGTCAAGGGTGGTCGTGGTTGCGCGCATAGGAATCGACAGCCTACCGGGTGTTATCAGTTCTCTAAATCATGATGGCGAGGCCCTCGGCGAAGGCCAATGCGAGCACCTCATCACCGCGCACGTCAGTGGCGGAGGCCCGTAAGAACGCGTCGGCGGAGATCCGCCCCGCCGCCCGGCGCCAAAAGAGTGCCACGGCGGTGGTGAGTTCCACGTCCGGTACCGCATGACTGGTGTCGAGGGCCTTCGCTCGACCGTCCTCGACGCTCAGAAGGACGCTGCGCGCGAGACGACCGGTCAAGTTGACGCGCACCAGGGTGCCGTCCTTCGCCTTCGCCTTCTTCGCTAGCACGTAGGGCAGCGCCGATTCGAACCGATTGAGCACGATCTCCTCGCCCGGGCCGTGGTCGTCGGCGGGCTCTAAGAGCGCGTCGCGGATGTCTTGTAAGTGGATCCAGCTGTCGAGCACGCGAGTCTCTTGGAACCGGTAGTACGGCCGGTCCCCCTCTGGGCTCCAGCCGACTTTCTCCCACTCCTCATCGCTGAGTGCGCGAAGCGCCGTGAGGGACGCCGCGGTCGTGGTGCGAAAGAGGGCGAGTAGCTCCGAGCCCGGCGTCGATCGGTACGCCTCGACGAAGGCCTCGTTGAACTCGCCGATGGGGTTCTTCACGTGCTCGGGCCAGGGTCCCTCGTGTTCGGGTAACGGCCCACCACGCAACATGATCTCGAAGCCGACGAGGTGACTGAGCACGTCACGGACGCTCCAGCCGGGACAGGGAGTCGGGAGGTCGTAGGCGTCCTCGTCGCGCGGCGCCATCGTGCGCTCGATCGACGACCACGTCTGCTCCAGTGCGTCAACGATCCACTGATAGGCCACAGTCCCCCTTGCCCTTGGTCACTTCGATGTTATGGCGCCACCGCGGGGACGTTCGCCGGCGGCGCGTGAAATCCCAAGTAGTAGCGTGGCGGCGTGTCGTGATGCAGTTGCGGGGCGTAGCGCAGCTTGGTTAGCGCGCCTGCTTTGGGAGCAGGAGGTCCCCGGTTCGAATCCGGGCGCCCCGACCGATTGAACCGACCACCTCACTGGGGTCGCTCAGAGTGGCTCACCGTCGAGCAACAGCGTGACTTCAATGTTGCCCCGCGTCGCGTTGGAGTACGGACACACCTGGTGAGCGCCGTGAACCAACTTCGCCGCCTCGGCGCGGTCGCTGATCCCCGGAATCGAGACGTCGAGGGTCACGGCTAGCTGGAAGCCACCTTCGCCAGTGGGCGACAAACTGACCGCTGCGTCGATCGAGACCTCGCCCGGCTCGACCTTTTCTCTACGGGCCACTCCACCGATCGCGCTCTCAAAGCACGCCGCGTACCCGACCGCGAAGAGCTCCTCGGGATTGGTGCCCTCACCGGTCCCGCCCATCTCGGTCGGGAGCCGAAGGTCGACGTCGAGTTTCCCATCGGCGCTTCGTCCGTGGCCATTTCGGCCCCCGGACACGTGCGCGTTGGCGGTATAGAGAACTTTGGCCATAGTGACTCCTCTCTCAAACAGCGTTTCGGCGCTCGCCGAAACGCCTCAACCCGACCGCTCCACACCACCTAAGACCGAGTGGCATCTATTCGGCGTGAACCACGTCGTGGTCGTCGTCGTCCAGCGTAGGGGTCGGCGCGGAGAATTGGCGAGGACGCCGCACCCTCACTACACTCACCCAATCATCGATGTGGGGCGTCGACGTGACGGCCCGTGACGCGCGAGCGAAACGATCGCTCGCGGAGCAAGGGAGAAACGATGCGACGCACATCAACAGGCCTACGAACGCTCGTCGCGATCAGCGCACTGGCGCTGGCGCTCTCGCCGGTCTTGACCCTGGAGGCGGGTGCGAGTGGTGGTGGCAACACGTCGCTCGTACCGGTGGCCCAAGGCTTCAGCCCCGCCAGCATCCCCGGCGCCGTCGTCTTCGGTACGACGCCCCCGAGCACGCCCGAGCAGGTCTCGTTCATCTTGGACGAGCGCAACCAACAACAACTCGAGTTCAGCGTCGAGAGCGGCGTGCGCAACTATCTCTCGGTGAGTCAGTTTGCGCAGTACTACGGACAGAGCCAGTACAACATCAACGAACTCACGACGTATCTCTCCAAGTTCGGGATCACCTCTGACGTGTACCCCGACGGCGTCGACGTCTCGACGACCGGTACCGCCGGCCAGTACGACGCCGCACTCTCGGTACAGCAGAACCAGTACCACGCGCCCGGATTCCCGGGACACAACGGCACCTGGAACGTACCCGCGCAGACCTTCCACGGCGCGAGCTCGGCGCCGGAGCTGCCCTACCAACTCGCCCAGTTCGTTCTCGCGGTGCTCGGCCTGACCAACTACGGACCCTTCGCGAGTCAGTCCATCCACTCCGACACCGCAGTCTCCAAGCCCCAAAAGGGCAGTTCCTCGGCGTGCCTAGCCCTCACGGGACTGCCGAACGCCTGCAACACGCCCGCGACCTTTGAGTCCAACTACGGCCTCTCTTCACTCGAGAGCTCGAACGCGGGCGCGGGCCAGACGATCGGTATCGTCACCTTGGCCGCCCTCGACCCCGGCGCGCCGCAGTACTTCTGGCAGAACGTGCTCGGGCAAACCAACACCGGGCGTGCCGTGACCGTCGACAACGTGGACGGTGGCCCGGGCGCTCCGAGCGACGCCGCCGGCACCGGTGAGACTGACCTCGACGTCGAACAGTCCGGTGGTGTCGCGCCCGGCGCGAACGTCGTCGTCTACCAGTCGCCCAACACCGACGGCGGATTCGCCGACGCGTTCTTCACCGCGGCCAGCCAGAACATCGCCGGCAGCGTCTCTTCGAGTTGGGGCGAGTCCGAGACGATCATTGCCGCGGCCGTCGCCGCTGGTGAGGAGACGCCCGCCTATCTCTCGGCCTTCGACGAGGCGTTCTTAGAGCTCGCAGCCCAAGGTCAGGCGACCTTCGTCTCGGCCGGCGACGCCGCGGCCTACGACGCGAGCGACGACCTCGGCACGACCAACCTCTCGGTCGACGCACCCGGGGACAGCCCCTACGTGACCTCGGCGGGCGGGACGACGTTGCCCTGGAGCGGCACACTGACGGGACCCGACGGGAACGCCACCGTGCAGGTGACCCAGCAGCGCGCCTGGGGCTGGGACTACCTCTGGCAGCCGGTCGCGACGATTAACGGCGCCACGCTCGCCCCGACCGCCGAATCCTTGGTCGTCGGCGGCGGTGGTGGACTGAGCGTGAACGAGAACACGCCCATCTACCAATACGGCGTCTCGGGCGTGAACTCGTACCAGGACGTCGAGTATCTGACGCCGACGGACTACTCCAACCAGTACGGGATCTCGGAGCCCACCGCGTGGAACTTCAACGCGACACCCAGCGTGCAGCGCGGCGGGGGTCGGGGTCGCGCGGAACCAGACCTCTCGGCAGACGCTGACCCCGAGTCCGGCTACCTCCTCTACTCCCCGTCCTTCGCCCAGGCGGGTGGCGCGGTACTCGAAGGTGGTTGGGGTGGCACGAGTTTCGTGGCGCCACAGTTAAACGGCTCGGCGGCCGTGATCGACGCCACGTTGGGCCATCGGGTGGGATTCTGGAACCCGTCGATCTACAACTTCGCGACCTCGTGGAACTCGCCCTTCACGACGCTGAATCAAGCCGGTACCTCGAACGACAACCTCTTCTTCACCGGCAATCCCGGCACGGTCTACAACGAGGCGACGGGCCTGGGCGTACCGAACCTGGCCGCGCTCGCGCGCGACTTCTCGCACTAGACGATCACCGCGCTCGCGCGACGTCAGCGCGAGCGCGGTGGTGCGCGCATCGTCGACGCTGGTGGTGCCCCCGGCAGGAGTCGAACCCGCAACCTGACGGGTAGAAACCGTCTGCTCTATCCAGTTGAGCTACAGGGGCGTACCTCAAATCGTAGTGAAGGAGCAGTAATCGCACTGTCCACGTCGTGAACCTCTGTGCAATACTTAGAGGTCTTGGTGGGCGTAGCTCAGTTGGTTAGAGCGCCAGGTTGTGGTCCTGGAGGCCGCGGGTTCGACCCCCGTCGCTCACCCCAAGCAGCACGCACCTTCGCTGGCGCACCGAGGACGTTTCTCGGACACGAAACGAGGGACTGCGTGTAGATTTCGCTTAGACCCCGGCTCTCGGGGACACTGGGGGTTCACATGACTATCGTTCGCGATTCGTTTTACATCAATGGTGAGTGGGTGAAGGCCACGTCAGGGGAGACGTTGGACGTCACGACCTCCGGCACGGGTGAGCTCTACGCCACCATCCCCGCCGGCACCGTCGAGGAGGCGAATCTCGCCGTGGACGCGGCCGCTGCCGCCTTTACCGCCTGGGCTAACACGAGCCCCAAGGAGCGCGGTGAGTACCTCATGCGCATCTCGGAAAAACTCGCCGAGCGCAGCGACGAGATCGCCCTCACGATCGCCAACGAAGTCGGGATGCCCCTCATGCTCGCCAAGGGCATCCAGGTCGGGCTACCGACGATGACCTTCAGTGATAACGCCCAGCGAGCGATGGACTTCGTCTGGGAAGAAGAAGTCGGCAACTCGACCTTGGTGCGCGAGCCCGTCGGGGTCGTCGCGGCCATCACGCCGTGGAACTACCCGCTACACCAGATCGCCAACAAAGTTGCCGCCTCATTGGCCGCGGGCTGCACCGTCGTCCTGAAGCCGAGCGAGGTGGCGCCGATCAACGCCTTCCTCTTCGCAGACATCATCCACGAAGTCGGTCTCCCCGCTGGCGTCTTCAATATGGTGACCGGTCTCGGACCCGTCGTCGGCGAAGCGATCGTCGCGCACCCCAAGACGGACATGGTCTCCTTTACGGGATCGACGCGCGCGGGTAAGCGCGTGATGCAGCTCGCCGCGGAGATGGTCAAGCGCGTCTCGCTCGAACTCGGCGGAAAGTCAGCGAACATCATCCTGGAGGACGCGGACATTCCCAAGGCGGTCGCCGACGGCGTCTTCAAGGCCTACCTCAACTCCGGACAGACCTGCTCGGCGTTGACGAGGATGGTCGTGCCCAGGTCGCGCCTCAGCGAGGTTGAAGACATCGCGGTCGCCACCAGTGCTGGCTTCATGCCCGCGGATCCCATCACTGGTTCGAGTCTTTTGGGTCCGCTCGTCAGCGCCGCGCAGCAGCAGCGCGTGCGCGACTACATCAACAAGGGTATCGACGAAGGCGCGCGCATCATCACCGGTGGGGTCACACCGCCCGAGGGTCTCGAGCAGGGTTTCTACGTCGTCCCGACGATCTTCTCCGACGTGCGCAACGACATGACCATCGCTCAAGAGGAGATCTTCGGGCCGGTCCTCTCGATCATCCCCTACGACACGGAGGAAGAGGCCGTTCAGATCGCCAACGACTCGGTCTACGGACTCGACGGCGGCGTTTGGGCGAGCACCGACGAGAAGGCCTTCGAAGTTGCGCGCAAGATTCGAACAGGACGGGTTGAGATCAACGGCGGCGCGTTCAACATCTTCGCGCCCTTTGGTGGCTACAAGCAGTCCGGCATCGGTCGCGAACTCGGTGAGTACGGATTCGAGGAGTTTCTCGAGGTGAAGGCCATCCAGCACAACTAACCCTCGGGCGTCCCCGCCCGTCAGTTCGGTTGGTTCACCCCACTTCGTTGATGGGAACGTCGCGCGTGACGACTCCGTCGACCGTCGTCTGGAGCGGGCGCCACGCTGCGCCGCGGGACACGCGCGTGACGTTAAGAGCTAGGTAGCTCGTCGGTATAGACTTTCCCCGCGCCGGTAGCTCAATTGGCAG
>PLER01000010.1 GCA_003136495.1 Acidimicrobiaceae bacterium | reverse complement strand
ATTCTCGTCGCCCGCTCCAACGAGTCCCCCGGGCTGCTCAGTCGTATTCAGGATTGGATGGTAATCAGTCCGACTTGCATAGCTGGACACTCGTGGTGACAATACGGCCCGTCAAACGGAAATTTTTGCAGTTCCCACGAACTCGAGGGGTTCAGGAAGATCTTCGCCTGCTTCAATCATGAGTTCGAGATGGGACTCGATTGCCTCTCTCATGTTCTTGATCACATCTTCGACGTTCTTGCCCGTGGTAGTGCAGCCGTCAAAGTCAAGGACGTAGGCGCTTAGATTTGGACCGGCATCCTCGATCACGATGGTGTACTCCCTCATCATCGTGCCCCTTTCAACTTCGCCTGTTTCCAAATACTACCGAGGGTCTTTGGCGCCATCTCATCGCCGGGATGCCCGGGCACGGTGACAGTGCCTCCCTTGATTGAATGCTGAAAGTGGCGGTGGCTACCTTTGTGGCGGACGAGGTACCAGCCGTCGGCTTCAATAACCTTTACAACGTCTCGCACCTTCACCACGACCCAACGGCCGATACATCGATGTGTTTCTACACAGTTCGCGTCAAAACAAATCTCATCGACCCTTCCCTCTGTGTCACGTGCGTCATTTCCGAAAGCCAAGCGTCCATGGGTGTCCATACACTCGTGCAGGTGAGCTTCAATTTTCGTAGTGACAGAGCTGTGGTGCGGGAGTCGACGGCTGACGAAATGTCCGCAATACTCCGACCCGGAAACGTCGTGTTCAACACGGTCGATCCCGAACGGCTGAGTGAGTTCTGGGCCGCGCTCACGGGGTACGAGCCCCGGACTCTTTTCGGATCCTCCGTCGGTCTGCGCGACCCGTCCGGCCGAGGACCGAACTTGACGTTTCAGCAGAGCGACGTTTCTAACGCCGTTGGCGGTAGTTGCCACGTCGACTTCTACGCCGACGATCCCGACGACGTCGCCGAGCGAGCGCTCCAACTGGGCGGCGATCTCGTGCGGCGAGTCAGTGAGGGCGACGTGCGCTGGGTCGTGCTCACCGATCCGGACGGTAACGAGTTCTGCGTCGTCATATCGGGACCGGACCGATCCCCCTAACGTCGATGAGGCTCATAGTGTCTCGGCCATTTCGACCGACGTCTTCCGCCCGGCGACAGTCCACGCACTTGTCACGGAGTTGGTTGTGGTGAAGCAGATAGCCCCTCACCCGTTGGCGCGATTGCATAAGAGATTGAAGTCAGAGCTACAGCGCTAGATGCAATCGCAAGGCTTCGTCGAGTTTCACCAGTGATTCATTTGGTACGACACCAACCCGACCCCCACCCGCTCCACCGATACAGATTGAGAGAACCGATTCCCGAGACTCGGACGAACCCTCATATCGAGTCCGAAGTTGGCGGTCAGATTACTTCTGGTGTTCACGGAACGCCGAGCGATCGAGGAGTAGCAGCACTTAGCAGTTCGGCGTTGCTCGGGATTCGACGGGACGTCGACGTGGGCAGCTTGCTGTCAGCTTTCACAGGCTGAGAACGCAAGTTTGGCGCTCGTTGCCCACGCTTGGTGTCGCCACGGACCGCTTTCACCCACCGCCGAAAGAGTTGAGACGCTGAGCCACCTCAAGTTGTCGTGTCACCCAATACGACTCAATCTCCTCTCGACCCAGCGGAAGGTCAGGGTCGTCCGCAACGTCGTCGAAACCGCCCAATGCCGTGAGGACAGAGAAGACGAATGCCTCCTTGTCCCGCGGTTCGTACTTTTGAATCGCGAGCACGATTCCGGCCTCGGCCTGAAGTCCAACTTGTTGTTCGATGCGCAAGAGATCGAAATAATCTCTCATCTCGCCTCGATCGACGATTTCCTTGATCTTGGTCGCCATCAAGTCCTCGACGCTCGCAACTCTCATGCCCGCTACTCGAATCGTCGGCGAGATGAGCCGTTGCGTTGAAGCATCGAGCACCTGCACCATGGTTCCATTGAAAAGGCAATTGATCGTCCCATCATCCCGCCTCGAAGCCACGACTTTGCCCGCGCGCTGGAATGCTCTCCAAAGCTCGTCGAGGTCCTCGGGCTGTTCGAGGAAGAAGTCGAGATCGCGGCTCACCCGGTGTTGTAGGTGCACCGTAAGTCCAGTCCCTCCGACGAGGTAGGCGCTGTCGGGCATAAGTGGAGCAAGGACTTCCCACGTACTCGCGGTATCACCGGGCAACATCGCGAGAATATGAGCCGGAAGCGATTCCAGATCGCCAGGGGACGAGGCGCCGAGGTTCGTTCTAGGCGACCACATGGGCGTGACTCGTTCAGCGGTTGGTCGACCTTTCGAGTTACGAGGCTTCGTCACGCAATGGCGCTCGCGCGGCGCGCCTGCGCCAAGCTCCTCAGCCAGTTGCGCTCGTAGTCATTGACCTGACGGAGCGACGCCGCCTTCTCAATCGACGATGCCGGAAGGTGCGCCGCGGCCCAGGATATGGCGAGGGGGTCTTCACTCAGGAGCATTCGAGACGCAATGAAATCGGCGTGTTCGCGAAGTGGCAGTTGCGCAGGACTGGCGTTCCAAAACAGATGCCAGAATCGACGGGGCACAATCTTCGGTTCACTCACCGCTCGAGGAGCGGGAAGGCGTGTGGCAAGCACGCCTGCGAGAATTTCGTCCAGTTGTTTGCTCTCCGGGTCCAACTCAAGAATCGTCCCTTCGAGCACGCGACCGCCGTGGCGAAGTAGCCGAGGTACCGCCCTCACGATTCCCTCGTCTTTTAGTTCATCGACAATGAGAGAGGCCGTTGTTGGGCTGATCCTCGCCGCGTCGGCGACAGCGCGTCGCGATCGGAACCCAAATGGATTCATAGTGAACGCGGCCAAGACCAGCCACACTTCGCGTCGACGCGAGCTTCCCTGGGGGGTAACCCCCAGTTCGTCGCGAAGTCGCCGAAAGCCCTGTTCGGTGAGGGCCCGAGATGGGCGACCTCTCTCAACATTGGCTTTTGAAGTTGGAATTTCCAGTCGCTCAATAGCTCGCGTCACGCGCGGGACCGAAGTACCAAGCCTCTTAGCGGCAATGGCAATCGTTATGTCCATATCATTACTAAATCACACGATTCCAAAGAAAAAACCTGCCTGCACGCGGGCTTGAGTCTCGGGGGAATGACGGCGAAGTGATTCGCAGATCAGCGAAATCGCCACGCGTGGGTCGATCTTCCCAAGGGACTGTCGTGACGCCCGGTGGCGCATCCATAGGTAAATGAATGCGCCGCCGCCGAGGGCGACTCTAAGTTGCTCGAGTATTAATTACGCACCCTGCGTGAAGATCGCTCAGCTTTCTAAGCTGAGAACG
>PLER01000087.1 GCA_003136495.1 Acidimicrobiaceae bacterium | reverse complement strand
CCTTTCAAGGTGGCGGCACGGGTTCGAATCCCGTTGGGGGTGCTTCGTAATTCCTGGTGAAGGCCGATTTCTTCGCTTTGAGTGTACGCCGCGAAAGTGCCATATTTTCGCAAAACGAGCGTAGTTAATGCCCAGGTAATGCCCATTCAACGCCCAAAATCACCCGTAAATGGACGTAGGAAGCCGCCAAACACTTGTCGCTACTCAATTCTGGCTGCATCCGAGCCACCACCGATCTCAGGTGGTGTTCGTTACAAGTGTTGCTTCACCACTCGGTTAGTACTTCACTGGACCAGTGAAGTACTGTATTATCTGAAGTATGCCAGGGGCTAATGAACTTTCTACAAGCATTCGCATTGCGATGCGTGCTGTGCTCCCCCAGGGTGTTCAGGTCGACATCGAGCCAGGCTCGACGAAAGCAGTGCCGACTTTTCAAGTTTTCATTCGTGCCGGAGGTGGACTGCACAGATTCTTGGCAGGTTGGGCGGGAGAAGGTTGGCCCGCTGACGTTGAACGGCTCATCGCTGCAGCGCCGCAAGTTGAGATCGTTTTTGGGAAGAGAATCTCGCAAGGCGCCAAAGACTGGCTCTTGACTCGGCACCGAGGTTGGGTTGACGAGAGTGGTGACGCGAACGTGAATCTGGGGACCGGACTCATAATCCTGCGTGAGGGACGCCAGCGTCTACTCAATGAGGAGAGCACCTCGCGATGGACTCAGACCATGATTGCGGCCGCAGAAGCTGTGTTCGCTGGCGTGCCTCCAACCGTTGAGGCGGTCGAACAAGCGACGGGCATTTCTCGAGGAGCTTCGAACAATGCCTTGGCAAAACTGGAAAAGCTGGAGTTGCTTGAGCGCCCCAATATCCCCAGAGGACCGCTCTCAGCGCGCCGCGTCGTCAATCCCGATTCTTTCCTCGATCAGTATGCAACGGCGGCGGCTTTACTCGCGAGCAAAAGACCCGTGATCCGGCTTCATCGGTTGTGGAGAGATCCGCTGGAAGCTTTTCAGACAGAGATTGCACCTGCACTCAACGACAGTTCGACATCGTGGGCGATTACTGGAGCGGCCGCATCAGTTCTTGTCGCTCCCTTTCTGTCGCAATTTACCGTCGTTGAACTGTACGTTGATGACGAACTCTTCTCGAACCTTGATCTACTTGCAGAGACAGTCGGCGCGAACGTCGTGGATCGTGGACACCTCTTGGAAGTTCGGGCCCTTCCGACAAGATTGAGTGCGAAGGGTCCGGTCGTCAACGGGATCCAAGTGGCGCTTCTTGCTCGGGTCTATGCCGATTTACTTGCCGTTGGCGGGCGGTCCTCCGAGGCCGCCCGCTACTTAAGAGATCATGCCGATGTCGGACCCCATTCGTAGTCGACGCGCACGCGACTTGGCCGAAAGGGCTCTTGTTCGATTGGTATTGGCGTACGGTGAAACACCCGATTTTGTGTTGCTCGGAGGTTTGGTACCAGACCTCCTATGCCGCAATTCGGTGCGAATGCATCAAGGGACAACCGACGTCGACGTTCAAGTGAATCTTGAAGTGTTCGGTCAATCCGCAAACAGCACCCGCTTGGAGCGAGCGCTGACGGACTGCGATTTCACTCCGGATGACCAACGCGTGTGGCGTTGGCGGGATCAATCACCGACGGAATTGATCGTGAAGATCGAATTTCTCGCTGACCTGGACGACGTGAGGGATTACGAAACGTTGATCTTTGACGGATGTGTTTACTTGGGTGCAATAAACCTTCGAGGCACTCGGTTCGCAGCGCAGGACTGGTCGCTGCAATCATTCGCGGCGACGATCGACGGCGAGTCATTGACGGCGCAGATTCGAGTTGCCACTTTGCCGGCCTATCTGCTGACAAAATCACACGCGGCCCACGGAAGAGGACTCGCTAAGGATTGGTACGACATCGCATTCGTGCTTTTGCACAATGACGCCGGCGGATCGTCGCAGGCGGCTCGGCTCACCATCAATAGGTTTGGGACGGAGCTCGTTGGAGCCACCGAAACCGCGATCGACGAACTGGCGGAGAATTTTGCGAACGCGGATTCGCAAGGAAGTCTTGCTTATGCGAGAACCATGAATGGGCTACACCCTGATCTTGATGAAGACGTCTTAGCGAATGACGCTGTGGAAGCTGTGAGAATATTCATTGCGGAACTGCGGTCTTCATCTCGATAGAGATGCATTGACGTCATTGCCGTGCGGTCAAGACAGGCGATGAAAGCGTGTTTAACAATTGACACGGAAGTCGTTAATGCCCGTTGAATGCCCAACGCGAGATTGGCGATATTTTTCGCGATCAAAAATGTACGTTCATCAGAGCATTCGTATCGGTCCAAATTAAATTCACCCACCCTTTCAAGGTGGCGGCACGGGTCCGAATCCCGTTGGGGGTGCGACGTTTCTCCTAGTAAAGACCCATTTCGACCGTACATGTAGATTCCGAAAATGTCTCACGTCAACGCAATACTTGCGTCCGACGAAACAAGGGTCGCGGCATTTCCCGCTGACCATCCAAAGAGAAGGGAAGGAGGTTTCGCCCGGATCGACTTGATCGGTGCAGGCTTCGACGTCTCGCTAGCTGGAAACTGCGAAGCGCAAATCTCCGTGAACGCCATCGGTGCCCAAGTGTTGATTTCGCCGCATCCGAGAGAGTCCCTAACCCTCTGCGATCTCTCGATCGATGACCGACTAGTTTCCTGAAAGCTCCGTCAGCCCAGCGATGATGTCGGCGACCTCGGTCCGAGCCGTGTAGTCGGGCTGGACGTCGACGAACCGTACCACCCGGTTCTGGTCAACGATCAGCACCGTCGGGCGTGGGAGCTGCGTCGACCCCTCCGCGTTGACCGCGGCAAGGTCGAGTCCGAGATTCTTTTGGGCCTCGAGGACGTCGGCGGCTTGCTGGAACACGATGCCGACGCTCTTCGCGACTCGGTTGCTGGGGTCGGACAGGACGGTGAAGTCGAGTTCGGCTTTCTCAACCGTCGAGAGTGACTGGTCGGGACTCTGTGGACTGATCGCTATGAGGCGCGCGCCAAACTTCGACAACTCGGGTATGAGTTCACGTTGATACGTTCGAAGAGCCAGATTGCAGTACGGACACCAGCCGCCCCGGTAGAACACGAGCACCGCTGGTCCGTTCTCCGTGAGCTCATCGAGCGAGACTGAGGAACCCATAGCGTCATCGAGGGTGAACGGCGCCAACGTGTCACCGACTGCCACGACGTCGGCGGGCACGCCCTCGTCAAGGAGATTTTGAATGTTCCGGTTGAAGACCTCGATCACCTCGGGCGGAAGATGCTCAGCCGCAGCAGCCTGCATCTGGTCGGACTGCTCTCGAATAGTGACTGACATTGGAACTCCTCGGTCATGACGGTGTAACTGGACCACGTAGTCCAGTTAGCATCTAAGCAGACGCGTACTGGACTGTCAAGTCCAGAACTGAGAGGATGGGACGTGGCGAAGCGACCAGCGACCGAGCGAGGGCGTCGGAGCCGACACCGTATTGTCTCGGCGGCTACCGAGGTAGTCGCGACCAAGGGCATCGAGGGCACCAGCCTGGACGAGGTCTGCAACCGCGCGTCAGCCTCGCGCAGCCAGTTGTACCACTACTTTGACGACAAGGCCGACCTGATGCGCGCTGTTGCCGAAGCCACAAGTGATGTGGTCCTTGACGGCCAACGAGCGCTCTTCGACGGGCTCAATTCCTGGAGCGGCTTCGAGAGTTGGATGGACGCCCTCGTCCAACTACAAATCGAACTCGATGGTCGAGGTGGATGCCCCATCGCCAACCTCGTCTCGCAACTCGGTGAACACGATGATCAAATTCGAGCAGCGCTCGCGTCAGGCTTCGACCGGTGGGAGGAAGCGATTCGATCTGGCCTCACCGCTATGGTCGCCAACGGTGAGCTTCAGTCCAACACCGACGTGGCATGGCTGGCTGCTTCGACCTTGGCCAGCGTGCAGGGTGGGCTCATGCTCACCCAAGCCCGACGGGATCCGCTGGCGTTACGCCAAGCACTCGAAGGCGCACTTGCGCTCATCTCATCCTTTCGAATTGATCATTGAGCGCCGAACACGGCGTTGCGACCAGGCGTGAATCGTACCGGTCGGGCCTAGGGCCAATTGGTCTGTCTTCCACTGTCACTGCGTCTTGGCGGTCGCTTCCTACCCACCACGCATCGTCGACGATCGAGCAAGTTGTTGCAGGCCCTGCGAGGCACCGAGTGCCGTAACTCGATCTCGCGCTCGAAGGACGGTGTCACCGTTCGGGCGAATGACGTCGCGACCTCGCTCGATCGACGTGATGAGCACTCCGCGTGGAATGGACGAAGACCGTAACGGCACCCCGACATAGGTCGAGTCATCAGCGATGACCACTTCGACGAGGCCGGTCGCTCCGCCTTTCTCCGACAACTGGCGCAGATAGTTCCTGGCCGTGCGCTGGTAGTTCTGGACAATGTCCGACAGGGCAACCGTGCCAACGACGCGGCGTTGGGCATCGATGACCGTGGCCCACGTCTGAGGCGTCGAGGTCAGGATGTCGAGAACGACATCGAGGTGCACGTCCATATAGACCGGCGCAACCGTGACGTCGACGGGCACATCGCTGACCCCTTCGACGTGTCTCGACGTGCGCTCGCGCAGAGCGTCCAACGTGACCACGCCGAGGTAGTGGCCGGAGCTGTCGGTCAATGGCGCCGCGGACTCTCCGCACTCTTCGAGTTCGCGAACGAAGGCGTCACCGTCGCTGGGTTCGACGAGGACGCACCGGGCGGGCACCATCGCATCGGCGACCGGCACCCGTGCTAGTAGTGGGAGGCCACTCAAGATGCGATGCGCGGGAGACTCTGCCCGACTCTTGAGCTGACTGCGATAGATCGTGTCGTCGCTGCGTCGAACGATCAGTGTCGCGAGCCCCACGGCGAGCATCGCTGGCACAATCAGCGACAGTGTGCCCGTCATCTCCGCGACCATCAACATGACGGCGAGTGGTGCGCGCGAGATGCTGCCGAAACAGGCCATCATGCCCACGATGACGTAGGGCGCGGGATCGTGCCCGAGGCTCGGCACCACGGGTTCGAGGAGCCGCCACACGCCGGCGCCGACGAAAGCGCCGATCACCATGCCGGGCCCGAAGATGCCCCCGGACCCTCCAGAACCTATGGAGAGTCCGGTCGTCGCGATCCGCGCGAAGGGAAGAATCAGGACAATCCACAGGGGGATCTGGAGCAGGTGTGTGCCGAGACTCTGTTGGATCCACCCGTAGCCCGTGCCCAACACCTCGGGGATGGCCAGAGCGATGCAGCCTACGATCGCACCCCCAATCGCGGGACGAACCCAGCGCGGCAGCGGGAGTCGAGCGAAGGCATCGACCATGCCGTAGAAACCTTTGGCGTAGAGGAGACCGACGAGTCCGCCGAGAACCCCTATGAGGGCGAACCACAACAAGGGCGTCGCGCTCGTTAGTCGGTAGTTTCCGACGAAACCAAAGAGCGGACCAAAGCCTTCGAACGATCCCCACACCGTGTAACCAACGATCGACGCGATGAACGCGGGAAGAAGTGCCTCTACTTCGAAGTCGTCTCGGTACAAGATTTCCGTTGCGAGGACGGCCCCGCCGAGAGGCGCACCGAAGATCGCACCGATTCCCGAACCGATCCCGCTCGCCACGGTGATCCGGGCGTCCTCGGGACTCAGATCGAAGGTTCGGGCCAGCAGAGAACCAAAGCCCGCGCTGATCTGTCCGGTTGGCCCCTCGCGTCCGCCCGAACCGCCTGAGCCAATCGTCAAGGCTGATGCGACAATCTTCACGAACACCGTGCGGAGGCGCACGCCTCGAGGATTGTGATGCACCGCGTCAATCGCCGCGTCGGTGCCGTGTCCTTCGGCCTCCGGCGCGATCGAGAAGACGAGCAGCGCTCCTAGTAGCGCGCCACCACACGCCACCAACGGAATCGCCCACGGTCGCGCGAAGTGGGCCGAGGCGACACCACCACCTTCACTGATGGGAGACGGAACGTGGTAGCCGGCAATTAACTGCAAGAACACGTACGTCGCGAGCCGCAGCGCATCGTAGAAGACGACCGCGCCCAGTCCCGCGATCACCCCAACGATCGCTCCGAGAACAAGCCACTTCTTCGTGTACGTCGTCGAAGCGAGCCAGCGAGAGATCCTCGCCTGCAACCTCCGCAGGTGCGCTGCCTTTCTACGTCGCTCGTGCGAAGTTTGGCTTAGAGGTCCCATCCCGTTGACCAATCCTGTTCGGGTACCTCACCAGCCGCCGCCGCGAACCGTCCCAGTGCATGGACGAGAACCTCTCGTTCCTCGTTGGGAACGGTGGCGACAATTCGTTCGATTTCTTGCCGGCGACGATCCGTAACGGTGGCAACTATTTCGAGACCGCTCTTCGACAGGACGAGACGTACTTGTCGACGGTCGCCTCGCTCTGCGCGCCGTACAATGAGTTTCTTTTTCACGAGGCGGTCGCACATTCGCGTCGCCGTCGCGGGAGTCACGCCGACGGCCTCGGCGAGCTCCGCCATGTTTTGCGTCCCCCGCGACGCCAACACGACCAGCGTCCTGTATTGCGTCAGCGTGACGTGCTCTCCGATGTCGGAAAGGGACCGTGCCGCCACAGCGACAAGGACACGGCTCGCCGACAAAACAGAGTCGATAACAGAGTCGGTCCGTTCGTTTGATACTTTCATATGCTAACTATTGTACTATCTTAGAATTGGCGTAGAGACAAGTTACTAAGTCGCGCGCACGTTCCTGCAGCCTCGCGAGGCTGCTCTTCAACATCGGGATATTGGAGAATTGTCTATGAGGTGTCGAAGTAGTGGTGCGTGAGATGATCGCGAAGCCCGCTACTGATTGCCAAGGCACGGACGTGGATCATTTGATATCAGCTATCACGTCGAACATTTGTTGAGCGCACCGGCAGGAAGTGGAGATAACTACCGACAGCCGCGGTGGCGACCACGATGTGCATGGCCATGAGTGCGATGACACCGCCCCAGGTGGTAGCGGTCTCTGATTTGTTGATGCCCACGAGGATATCGGGCACGAAACTGAGCAAGAGCACGAGGGGCACGAGACGGGTGAGAAGTCGGCTCGGATTCGTTGCCCGAGAACGTACCAACTGCCAGCCGAGGGACCCGACGATGACGGCGAGCACTATCAAGGCCGTATAGGTCGCGAATTGGAGTGGCGGGAAGGCGTGGCTGACTCCGGCTCCGTGAGCGATGGCGGCGATGATCGTGCTGGCCACGTCGCCCACCACGACCGCGGCGATGACAGCTGTGGGCACGGCGGCGAACGTCCTTTTGCGACGTGGGGTGATTGCTTCGATGGTGGTTTCCACTGATAGTTCCTCTCGATTGGTAACGACGACTAATTGCCTTATGGGTTACAGCCTCGTGTTTTTCGGCGGCGGTGTCATCGGCCTGCTGGCTCGATTTTCGCTACACCCAGAGGGGTACGGCGCGCGTGACTGCTCCCGCCGATACGTCTTGGGGTCTACGACCGCGACGGCCCGATGAAGCGAGATTGACGAGGTGACCAATACATCGGCAGGGCGGCACTCAAGAGTCCCGTCCTCGCGACGCCACTTCTAGGAGTGCTTTCTTGTTCCGTCGACGGAGCACGACGATCACGGCCGCAATCGTCATCACGGCGGCTGCAGAGAAGGCCACGGTCAATTCCGTTTCGATTGAACGGAAGGTGTCGCCGAGGCCGTAGGACGCGAACGTGTAGAGGGCGGCCCACAGGACGCCCCCGGCGGCGTTGTAGATGAGGAACCTGCGCCACGGCATTCGAGTAGTGCCGGCAAAGAAAGCCGCGTAGGTGCGAAGTATCGAGACGAACCGGCCGAAGAACACGACTTTGGCTCCGTGACGGTCGAAGAGGTTGCGGACTACTTGCAGTTTCGCCTCGTCGAGTCGAACGTAGCGGCCGTAGCGACGGATCAGCCGTTCACCGCCGGTGCGGCCGAGCAGGTATCCAATGTTGTCGCCCACAATGGCCGCGACAGCGGCGACGGCGAAAATGGCCCAGACGGAGAGTCGGTGGGTGTGGCCGGCGTAGAGGGCGGCGGCCACCACGATCGTCTCGCCCGGGAGCGGTACGCCGAAACTTTCGACCGCCACCAAGAAGGCGACGGCGAAGTACCCGTAGGTGACAATGAGGTGGGTCACTGATCCGCACGCTCTGCGAGCGCCCACCCGAACGGAAGGGCCGCTCCCGTCGTAGTCCGAGTTGGTGTGCCCGGACTACGACGGCACAGGTCACACATCGCGACGGGCCACCAGGAGCAGTCCACCGGCAAGGGCGGCGGCGGCGTAGAGGGCGAACACGCCCAATCCAACCCAGGGTGACAGCGTCGAGGTGTCTTTGATGGTGTGGAAGATGGCTTGACCTGCGTTGCTGGGGAGATACTTGTCGAGGGAGTTTTGGAT
>PLER01000073.1 GCA_003136495.1 Acidimicrobiaceae bacterium | reverse complement strand
TGCTCGAAGAGCTCCTGCCCCAGGGCTGGCGCGCCGAGTTCGGCATGAGTGCGGTGGAGGAGTAGTGATGCGCCGCGCCAGCGAAGGTCTCGTTCTAAGGGGGTCTCTCTGAAACCCCCTAGTACCAGCCGCGAGGCTATCTACGTACTGACACAACTTCGCCCGATTGCCGAGGAGCGCCACTAGCCCCTTTGGTCCCCGCGTGGTTGTGCGCCCACAGCCACGACGAGACGAAAGGAGGTGGCCCGTGCAGCGCGAGCAGTCCACAGAGACCCAGATCACCGGTGCGTTCGGCACCATCAGCGCCCACGACGAGGGCAATCGTCGCGGCACTCGGGCGCGCCTCTTAACCCTCATCGCCATCATCGGACCTGGTCTCATCGTGATGGTGGGGGACAACGACGCGGGCGGCGTCTCCACCTACGCCCAAGCTGGTCAGAACTTCGGCTACACCATGCTCTGGACACTGCCGCTGTTGATCCCCGTCTTGATCATCATCCAAGAGATGGTCGCCCGTCTCGGCGCGGTGACCGGCGTCGGGCACGGACGACTGATCCGCGAGCGCTTCGGTCGCTACTGGGGCAACCTCTCGATCTTCTCCATCTTGTTCTTGAACTTTCTCATCATCGTCACCGAGTTCATCGGCATCTCGCTCTCGATGGAGTACTTCGGGGTGAGCCCTTACGTCTCGGTGCCGGTCGCCGTGATCCTGCTCTTCGCGGTGACGGCCTCGGGTTCGTTTCGGCGCTGGGAGCGTTTCATGATGCTCTTCATCGCGGTCAACTTCATCATCATCCCCTTGCTCATCGTGACGCACCCGTCCTTCTCGGCGATGACCCACGCCACCTTCGTGCCGCGACTGCGCGGCGGGGCGTCCTCGGGCGCGGTGCTGCTCATCATCTCGATCATCGGGACGACCGTGGCCCCCTGGCAACTCTTCTTCCAGGAGTCGAACATCGTCGACAAGCGCATCACGCCGCGTTGGCTGAACTACGAACGGGTCGACACCATCATCGGTTCCGTCGTCGTCGTGATCGTCGCCTCGGCGTTGGTGGCGATTTGCGCCGTCGGCCTCGCGGGTCACGGGAACACGACGTCCTACACCAACGCCCTCGGGGTCGCGCGGGGTCTCGGCCACTACGTCGGTCACGACGCCGGGGCGCTCTTCGCGCTGCTGCTCCTCAACGCGTCGATCATCGGCGCGGCCGTCGTGACGCTGGCGAGCTCCTACGCACTCGGCGACCTCTCCTCGTCTCACCAGGGCCTCAACGCTCGCCTCTTCGAGGCGAAGGCTTTCTACGGAGGTTTCGCGGTGCTCTTGGTGCTCGCCGGCACGGTCGCGGTGGTGCCAGGCGCGCCTCTCGGCGTCATCACCTTGGCCGTGCAAGCGCTCTGTGGACTCATGCTGCCCAGCACGACGATTATCGTCTTGCTCCTCGCGAACGACGCGGCCCTCATGGGGCCCTGGAAGAATGGTCGCCTGCTCAATCTGGCGTCGGTGATCATGGTGACGGTGCTCGTCGTGCTGTCCTTGACGTTGATGATCTCGACGCTCTTTACCGGGGTCGACGTCTTGACGTTGCTCGAGGTGCTCGCGGTCATCGGCGCGATTGGTCTGGCGATCGGCTTGCCGATGGGTTGGCGCCGCACCGTGCCCCCGCCGCGGTTCGATATCGACAAGCGGGACTGGCGTACGCCCCGTTTGACGCTCTTAGAGCCCGTGCCTACGTCACGGCCCCGCACGATCCTCATGCGCTCACAGAGCGTGTACCTCTTCGCGGCCGGTGCGTTGTTGGTCGTGCGTATCGTCCAACTGTTGACCTCGTAGTCTCTCCTCATGAGTTCTCTCCCCACGCTCGTCTGCGTGCACGCGCACCCCGACGACGAAGCGTTCTTCGCCGCGGGCGCCGTGGCGCACTACGCCTCAGTGGGCCACCGCGTGGTGCTCATCACGTGCACCAATGGCCGGTTGGGGTTTGATCAGAATGGCCGCGCGGGTAACCAAAGTGACCACGACGACGTAGCGACCAAGGCGACGCGCGCCGCTGAACTACAGCGTTCCGTGGCGACGTTGGGCTTTTCGCGCGCGGTCAGCCTGGGCTACGACGACTCGGGGATGCTGGGTTGGCCGCAAAACGAGAACCCCGACGCCTTCATGAACGTCGACGTCGAGGCCGCGGCGCGCACCATCGCGGCGATCCTCGACGAGGAGCACGCCGCGGTCGTGGTGACCTACGACGAGCGCGGCTTCTACGGTCACCCCGACCACATCCAGGCCAACGTCGTGGCGCGCCGCGCGGTGGCGCTCTCTTTATCCGTCGAGCGCCTCTACTACTCAGTCGTGCCCAAAGGAGTGATCACCACCCTCATCGCCGGGGCTCAAGAGATCGAACTCTCCTTGCCGGCGTTCGTCCTCGACGCCGGGACCCACGTCGCTGACGACCTCGTCGCGACGACGATGGACGTGAGTGCCCTCGTCAAGGTGAAGCACGACGCGATGGCGGCCCACGCCTCCCAGATCGATAACGAGGACCTCGTTGAGATGAACGACGGCCTCTTCGCCCTGCTCTTTAGCACCGAGTACTACCAGCGTGCGTGGAGTCGTCACGACTCCTCCGGCGACGCAACCGATCTCTTTGGAGGACTGTGATGGGACTGACGTTCTTAGCNNGTGCACGCGCACCCCGACGACGAAGCGAGCTCCACGGGCGGCGTCTACCGCGTGCTGGCCGACCAGGGCGTGCGAACCGTGCTGGTCACCTGCACCAACGGTGAGTTCGGCGACGCCCCCGGCGGCATCAAGCCGGGTGAAGAGGGCCACGCGGAAGATGAAGTGGTTCGAATTCGCGAAGGCGAACTCGACCGGGCGGTCGAGGTCCTCGGCATCAGCCGATTGATTCGCCTCGGTTACCGGGACTCGGGGATGATGGGCTGGCCGCAGAACGACGACCCGAAGTCATTTTGGGCGACGCCGGTGAATGAAGCGGCCGCAAAGGTAGCTGCGATCATGATGGAAGAGCGTCCTCAGGTCGTCGTGACCTACAACGAGTTCGGTTTCTACGGACACCCCGACCATATTCAGGCCCACCGGGTCACTCTGGCGGCGCTCGAGCTGATTGACTACGAGCCGACGCTCTACTTCAACGCGATCCCTAATTCGGTCATGGCGAAATGGCGCGAGCGTTGGGAGGAAGAAGACCGGGAGCAGAAGGCCGCCGACGCGGAAAAGGGCGTCGTGCACGAACTCGATACGCTCCAAGCCGAGGTCGACCCCGTCGACATGGGCACGCCCGACAACCTCATTGGCGCCACGATCGACGTCAGTTCCGCTACCGACGCCAAGCGTGAGGCGCTCGCCGCCCATCACTCTCAGATCGGTGAGTCCTTTTGGATGAAGATGAGCCCTGATGAGTTCCGCGCGGCCATGGGCACCGAGTGGTACGTGCGAGTCACGAACCCCCAAGGCCTCGAGGGCAACGTGGAGGACCTCTTCGCGGGCTACCGCTAAGGCGAGGGCAACCTNNNTGCTTGGGCAGCACGTAGACCTTCTTCTCGTAGCGATGGTTGTTCACGAAGAGTTCGATCTGGGCCATGGTCTGGTTCGTGAAGGAGTTGCTCATCACGAAACTCGGGTGACCCGTGGCGTTGCCGAGGTTGAGCAAACGCCCTTCGGAGAGGACGATGATGGATCTGCCGTTGGGGAAGGTCCACTTGTCGACCTGGGGCTTGATCGTCTCACGGACCACGCCGGGCAGCGTCGCCAGACCCGCCATGTCGATCTCGTTGTCGAAGTGACCGATGTTGCCTAACACCGCGAGCTGCTTCATCGACTGCATGTGCTCGACGGTGACGATGTCGCGGTTCCCCGTCGCGGTGATGACGAAGTCGGCCTCCGGCAACGCCTCTTCGAGCGTGGTGACCTGAAAGCCGTCCATGGCCGCCTGCAGGGCGCAGATCGGGTCGACCTCGGTGACGATCACGCGAGCGCCCTGACCGCGGAAGGACTCCGCGGAGCCTTTGCCGACGTCGCCGTACCCGCAGACCACGGCGACCTTGCCGCCGATGAGGATGTCGGTGCCGCGGTTGATGCCGTCGATGAGGGAGTGTCGCACGCCGTACTTGTTGTCGAACTTGGACTTGGTCACCGCGTCGTTGACGTTGATGGCGGGGAAGAGCAGCGTTCCGTCGCGCTCCATCTCATAGAGGCGGTGCACGCCCGTCGTCGTCTCTTCCGAGACGCCGATGATGCCCGCCGCCATGGGCTCGAAGATCTTCTCGCCACTCGAGATAATGCGGTGCAGCAGCGCGAGGATCACCCCGTACTCTTCGGAGTCGGCCGCTTCGGGCGCGGGTACGAAGCCCGCGCGCTCGAATTCGAGCCCCTTGTGCACCAGTAGCGTCGCGTCGCCGCCGTCGTCGAGGATCATCGTGGGTCCGTCGAAACCGGGCCAGCGCAGTAACTGTTCGGTACACCACCAGTACTCCTCGAGCGTCTCGCCCTTCCACGCAAACACGGGCACGCCCTGGGGGTCGGCGGCCGTCCCGTGGGGACCGACGACGACGGCCGCGGCGGCGTGGTCTTGGGTCGAGAAGATGTTGCAGCTGACCCAGCGCACGTCGGCGCCGAGCGCGACGAGGGTCTCAATCAAGACGGCGGTTTGGATGGTCATGTGCAGGGAGCCGGCGATGCGCGAACCCGCGAGAGGCTTCGAGCCACCGAACTCTTCGCGCATGGCCATGAGGCCGGGCATCTCGTGTTCCGCGAGGGTTATCTCGGCGCGACCGAATTCGGCGAGCGAGAGGTCCGCAACTTTGAAGGTAAAGGCGTCAGAGGTCATGATGCTCCTAGGAGTTCGAAGTTTCCAGGCGCCGACCTCTGTCGTTGTCGCCTAGAGCAATGATACCAAAGCAACTCACACGCCGATGCGGAACTCCACGACGTCCCCGTCGCGCATGACGTACTCCTTGCCCTCGACGCGGGCCTTGCCCGCGGAGCGCACCGCGGCCATCGAACCGGCCGCGACCAGGTCGTCGAAGGAGACGACCTCGGCCTTGATGAAGTGTTTTTGAAAGTCGGTGTGGATCTCGCCCGCCGCTTCGGGGGCCGTTTCGCCCTGGTGGATGGTCCACGCTCGCGCTTCCTTCGGTCCCGCGGTCAAGAACGTCTGGAGTCCGAGCGTCGAGAAGCCGACGCGCGAGAGCTGGGCGAGGCCGGACTCGTGCTGACCGTAGGACTGGAGTAGTTCGAGCGCTTCGTCGTCGTCGAGTTCAGAGAGCTCCGCCTCGACCTTCGCGCACAGCACCACACTGGGCGACGGTGCCACCGATGCTCTGAGTGCGTCACAGCGATCTTCGTCCCCGAGGGTGGCCTCATCGACGTTGAAGACGTAGATGAAAGGCTTGTCCGTAAGGAGGTGAAGGTCGTAGAGGAGGGTGCGGTCGAGTTCCTTGCCGAGTTGGGAGATCACGCGCCCGTCGTTGAGGGCGAGTTGGGTTTTTTTGACCTCGGCGAGTTTCACCGCCGCGTCGCCCCCTCGCTTGGCGTCACGCTCCAGCCGGGCGGCGGCGCGCTCGACCGTCTGGAGATCCGCGAGGATCAGCTCGGTCTCGATGGTCGCGACGTCACTCGCCGGATCGATGCGCCCATCGACGTGGATGACGTCGTCGTCCTCAAAGACGCGCACGACCTCGCAGATGGCGTCCGATTCACGAATGGCCGCGAGGAACTGGTTGCCCAGACCTTCGCCGGTCGATGCGCCGCGTACGATGCCCGCGATGTCCACGAAGGTGACGGTCGCCGAGATGATCTTCTCTGAGTGGAATAACTCCGCGAGCACGCCGAGGCGCGCGTCGGGCACCGCCACGATGCCGACGTTGGGTTCGATGGTGGCGAAGGGGTAGTTGGCCGCCAGGACGTGGTTCTTCGTCAGCGCGTTGAAGAGCGTTGATTTTCCGACGTTGGGGAGGCCGACGATACCGATGGACAGGCCCATAGAAGAGTCCAGGCTACTGGAAGGAGATTTCCTCGATGTCGCAGCGACCCTAGGCGATCTCCTTCAACACCCCGTCGTCAATCTCCAGGCGACGGTCGGCCTGCCGGGCGACTTTCTCATCGTGGGTCACGACCAGCACGGTCGCGCGCTGGCTCGTCGCGGCGTTGCGAAGGAGCTCGACGATCTTCTGTCCGGTCGACTTATCGAGGCTGCCCGTCGGCTCGTCGGCGAGGATCAACTGGGGCTTCGCGGCGAAGGCCCGCGCGATGGCGACGCGCTGTTGCTCGCCACCGGAGAGTTTCGCGGGGCGCCGTTCTCCCTTGTCCTCGGAGAGTCCAACCATCGTGAGCATCTCGGTGGCCCTCGCGTCGCGATCCGCTTTGGGCCAGTGCGCGTACTCCAACGCCAACAGGATGTTCTCCTTCGCGCTGAGATTGGGGATCAGGTTGAACTGTTGGAAGACGAAGCCGACCTGGCGCGAACGGTACTTCGTACGTCCGGCCGAATCGAGGTTGGCCAGCTCGACGCCGTCTAAGTCGATGCTGCCCTGGTCGGGTGCGTCGAGGAGCCCGAGCAGGGCGAGCAGCGTTGACTTGCCGCTGCCGCTGGCCCCGATGATGGCGACCATCTCCCCATCGTTGGCGTTGAACGAGACGTCCGAGACTGCGTGCACCTCACCGGCGCCGGTGTGGAACGTCTTGTCGAGATTNNGCGACGCTCGATCCGAGGGCGGCGATCACGATGGCGAAGAGGAAGCAGAACGCGAGCGTGGACCAGCCGACCGAGGTGTGCAGGGTCGTCAGGGTATTGCTGAAACCACCGAAGTGAAGTCCCGAGCGCGACGGAAAGGCTCCCGCGCCACCCGAGGGCGGCGTGAAGCCGCTGCCACCTCCACGGAAACCGCCGGGGCCGCCGCGCACGAAGCCGCCCGCCGCAGTAGTGCTGTTACTCGTCGCGCTGACGAGCGCCGACGCGATGGGACTGCTCAAGAGAATGCCGCCCACGAGACCCACCACCGCGCCGAGCACCGTGAAGGTCGTTGACTCGGAGATGAACTGACCGATAATCGAGCGGTCGGGCGCGCCGAGGGCCTTTAGAACGCCGATCTCACGACGCCGTTCGCGCACGATCATGAGCATCGACAGCAACAAGATGAGCGCCGCGCCGATGACCGAGCCGACGAGGGTGTAGGTAGTGATGGTCTTCACCGAGTTGAGGGGCGCCAATTGGCTCGCGACGGTCGCTTCCGTCGAGGTCACCGTGGCCTTGGAGCCGAGCTGGGCTTGGATGGCCTTCGTCACGCTTGAGACGTTGTCGATGTTGTTGACGGTAACGATGGCCGTGGAGACCTCGCCCGACGCTGACGCCAACCTTTGGAGCGTCGCTAAGGGCATGAGGACGTCGGAGTCGGCAAAGGTCGAGCCCGAGGTGTAGATCCCCACGACCGTGATGGTCGTTCCGTAGGCCGTGAACGTGGAGCCAACCTTAAGCTTGTTGTCCGTCGCCAACGTGTTGCCGATCACGGCGACGTCCGCACTGGACGTGGGGGAGAACGCCGTGCCCGAGGTGAGCTTTTCGGCGCCGCCACCGTTGAAGCCACCCACGACCGCGTTGCCCGGGTCGTTGGTCCCGATGACGCGGATCGACGGGGTGAATGTCCCCGATCCGCCAAAGCCGCCCGTGGTACCGCCGGCGCCGCCACCAAAGGTTGGAGCACTGAGCGACGTCTTGGTCGAACTCAACTGTTCGCTCAAGGACTCCTGCAGCGAGACGACATTCTTCAGGTCCAAGAGAGCGTTGACCTTGCTGGCCTTGAGCGGCGTGCCGTTACCGGCGAATCCGAAGGCTCCCGCGGGGGAGACCGTGATGGTCGTCCCGGTCGAGGACCGAACTGAGCTGATCTTGGACTCGACCGCGCTTCGTGCGATGAGCATGGAGATCGACAGGGCGATGGCCACGGCCAAGATGACGACCACGCCGACCGAGCGCATGGTGTTGCGGAAGGCGTTGCGCACGCCTCGACGCAGAGAGTTCACTGGTGTTCCTTTCGGCTCGCTACGGCGTTCATACTTCTCGGCCCGCTGCAAGCGCGGAACAAACCGCGCTAAGAGCGAAGTAAGAATCGACATCCGTCCCTCCACGGACTCACCTACAGTCGAGGACGTGAACGAACTCCCCGTGAGCGAAGGAACGATTCCATTTCGCGAATTTGAGACCTGGTACCGCGTGACCGGCGACCTCAACTCCGCGCTCACGCCCCTCGTCGTGGCACACGGCGGGCCGGGCTGCTCGCACGACTACCTCCTCTCCCTGGCGGAGCTCGCGCGCTCCGGGCGAGCGGTCGTGCACTACGACCAACTCGGCGGGGGGCGTTCGACCCACCTGCCAGACGCGGAGCGCGACTTCTGGACGGTTGAGTTGTTCTTGGAGGAACTTGACAATCTCCTCGTGACACTCGGGATTGCTGCTCATTACCACCTGCTCGGTCAGTCCTGGGGCGGGATGCTCGGCGCGGAGCACGCCATTCGCCAACCGTCGGGTCTTCGCGCACTGGTGCTCAGCAACTCGCCAGCCTCCATGGACCTCTGGGTGAGCGAGGCACTGGTCCTACGTTCCCAGATGCCCCCCACGATCGCCGAGGCGCTCGACCGTCACGAGGCTGATGGATCGACGAACGACCCCGAATACCTGGCGGCGACCCAGGCCTACTACGACGAGCACGTGTGTCGGGTCGTGCCGAACCCACCCGAGGTTGTGCGCACTTTCGAGATCATGTCGCACGACTCGACGGTCTACAACACGATGAATGGCCCCAACGAGTTCTTCTGCATCGGCACATTGCGAGGCTGGACGGTCGTCGAGCGCGTGCGCGACATCCTCGCCCCGACGCTCCTGCTCTCGGGCCTTCACGACGAAGCGACGCCCGCGACGATCCAACCCTTCTTCGACAACATTGCCGACGTGCGGTGGGAGATCTTCGAGGACTCGAGCCACATGCCCTTCGTTGAGGAGCCCGAACGCTACCGAGCGGTCGTCGAGGAGTTCCTCGCCGCTCACGACGCCGACTGAACGAGCGGTCCTCGCCCGTAGGGTTGGCTCGTCACTTCGACGTCGACTGGAGAATCACATGACCGAGCTTTTGGAACCACTGCGCTACTCGGTGGAACAGCTTCGCTCGTTGATCGAGCCCTTGAGTCCCGAGCAACTGAGAATGTCGGCGTACCCCAAGGAGTGGACCATCGCCGACGTCCTCTCACACCTGGGGTCGGGGGCGGTCATCTTCGTGCAGGGCATCGACAGCGCGGTCACTGGCGACGCGGCGCCCGAGGGGTTCAACCAGTCCGTGTGGAATGAGTGGGACGCGAAGTCGCCCGAGGCGCAGTGGGCCGACCTGCCCGCCGCCGACGAGGCGGTCATCGCGCGTCTTTTGGCACTGAGCCCCGAAGAACGAGCGCGAATAAAAGTTAGCCTCGGTCCCATCGAGTTGGACTACGACGGCTTCGCCGGTCTGCGCCTGAGCGAACACGCGTTCCACACGTGGGACGTCGAAGTGGCCTTGGACCCCGGGGCCGTCCTCCCGACCGAAGTCGTCGACTCGTTGCTGGGCGTTCTCCAGATGGTCGCTCGATTCGCGGCGAAGCCCAATGGTTCGGCGGCTACCTACGTCGTGCGGACCGAAGATCCGGTGAGGACCTACCGCATTGAACTCACGCCCGAGGCGGCGACGCTGAGCGAAGTTGTGGGGGAGGAGCCGGCCGACGTGCGTTTGCCGGCGGAGGCCTTCCTCCGTCTCGTGTACGGGCGCCTGGACCCCGAGCACACTCCGGTGGACGTCGAGGGCGCGGAGCATCTCGACGAACTACGGAGCGTCTTTCCGGGATTTTGATCCTCGCGTCAGGTGGTTCAGGTGACACGGCGACGACGCGCTACTTCGGCAAGATGATGTCCGAGAAGGGAATCGCGACGGTCGTCGTGCCCCATTTCGTGAAGTAGAGCAGTCCGGACGTTCCCGTGGGCCCCGACATCGCATAGGGCAGCGGGTCCTTTCCTTCGGTCACGTAAAGCGTCGTCGTGGCAAAGCCCTTTCCCGTGACGAAGAAGTTCGACGCCGCTTTGAGCTCGATCACTCGAACGCCGTTCAACGTGGTGGTGGCTTTGTAGGACACCTTGTGGCTCCATCCGTTGGGCGCGAACGAGAAGAGCTGTTTGACGGTTTGCGCGGCGTTGGGCGACGCAATGTTGTCGTAACGGGGGTCCTTCGAGGTCACCTTGTACCAGAGGTCGACCTCGTCCTTGTTAGGCGACTTCACGTCGAGGGCTTGTTTTAACATGGCGACCGTCGTCGCCTTGACGAAGCAGTACTTCTTGCCGAGCGGTGAGACCTCGTAAAAGGTACCGAGCTTTCCCTCCGTCGTGAGTCCTCCGTTGCCCGCCGGTGAGAAGCCACCGTCCAGCGTGACGGTGGTCCCCGACGCGCTCACCGCCCCCGAAAGGGTCACGCTCTTTTGACTGGCACCGTCGGCCAGGGCTGCACTCAGCGTCGTCGTGGCGCTCACCTTGGCGGCGCTGGCGCTCAGTGCATATAGAGGGGCGCAGAGCACCGTCACGGCAACGAGTGAGCGAGTGAGGGTGCGCGACATGGTCATCTCCCGTACTGGGTCAGTTTGAGGCTCCACCAACGCTACTGCCACCCGCGCTGGAGCCCGGGTCGGGTTCGAGGCGTTACTGCGACAGCGTCAGCCAGCGTTCTTCCGCGGCGCTGAGATCTCTTTGCGTCGTCGCGAGTTCGCTACCCAGTCGAGTCAGTTCTTCGTGGCCACTTGACGCGAGGAGCTTTTCGGTGAGCGTGGCCTTTCTTCGCTCGAGGCGCGACATCTCCTTTTCGGCGTCTCGAATCGCTCGTCCCTTCGGCACCGTCGGGGAAGAGGCCGAGTCGCGCGCGTCTCGTGCACGGGCCGTGGTGCCCGTCGCGCGCGCGATCCACGCGTCGATGCCACCAGGCACGTCACTCATCGTGGCGTCCGCGTGCACTTCGATGAGGCGGTCCGTCGTGCGACTGAGAAAGGCCCGGTCGTGGGAGACCACCACCAACGTGCCGGGCCACTGGCTGAGGAACTCCTCGAGGAGACGGATGGTTTCGAGGTCGAGGTCGTTCGTTGGCTCGTCGAGGAAGAGCACGTTCGGGCGAGACGCCAAGGTCAAGAGCAACTGCAGGCGCCGACGTTCACCGCCCGAGAGTTCACGGGCCTTGGTCATCGGCAGTGCGCCGGTGAACCAGAAACGAGTCATCAGCGCGATGTCGCTTAAGGACCCCGGCGTGCCCTGGGGACCCGCGACGAGCTCTTGCACCGTGAGCTCCACGTCGTATGAGCCCCCACCTTGGTCGAGGTAGGCGGTGCGCACCGTTGGCCCCAGCTTCACGGTCCCCGTCGTCGGCGCCACTCGCTGGCTGAGCAGATTGAGGAACGTCGACTTTCCCGCTCCATTGGGGCCGACGACGCCCACCCGATCACCTGGACCGAGTTCTACGTTCACGTCGCGCAGGACCTCGGGGCCCCCCGCGTAGGCGAACGTCACGTGGTGCGCCTTGACCACGCTCGTCCCCAGACGTGGGAAGTCCGTGGCGAAGTCGAGGCTGCCGGTCCTCGCCGCCGCTTCCGGACGTCGGGCGAGGAGTCGCTGGGCGGCGTCGAGTCTCGCCTGGGGCTTGGTGGCGCGGGCCTTGACCCCACGTCGGAGCCACGCCAACTCGGTGCGGGCAAGATTACGGCGCGTCTGCTCGGCGGAGGCGGCCCGAGCCTCACGCTCGGCCTGAGCTTCGAGAAGGTGGGAGTAGCCGCCCGCGTGAATGAACGTCTTGCCACGATCGATCTCAACCATCCTCGTGGNNAGGTCTAAGTGGTTGGTGGGCTCGTCGAGGATGATGACGTCACCGTTCTCGGCAAACACGCGAGCGAGCGCCACCCGTTTGAGTTGACCCCCCGAGAGTTGGTCCGTCGGGGTGTCGGCGGCGTCCAACATCGAGAGACGGTCGAGGGTCGCGTCGACTTGCCAGCCCGAGCCCAGGGTGTCACGCACCGTGCCCGAGGGCAGGGCCGGGATCTGGGGAAGGAAACCAACGCGCACGTCCCGACCGCGACGAACATCCCCCGAGTCCGGCGACAACGTTCCGGCAATGATGTGCAGGAGCGTCGTCTTGCCCACCCCATTGATGCCGACGACCCCGATCCGTTCTCCCGAAGAAATCGTCAAGGAGAGACCCTCGAGGAGCGTCCTATCGACACCTTGAAGGGTGACCTCTTGCAGATCAATGAGAATCGTCACGGAAGTTAGAGGTTAACGACCACGAGGACCTCGCCCCGCGTGCCGGCAGGCCTGGGGCAGCGAGGGCTTCGCCACTGCGCCACCGCTGGCACAACGGTGACTGCGCTCCAGGTTCACGCGAGCTCTACCGCCGTCCGCGCATGGCTTCGATCTCGTCGAAACGAAAGCATTCGGGCGCGTGGGCGTTGACCATTCCAGAGGCCTGCATCAGGGACAGGCAAATCGTCGGTCCGACAAACTTGAACCCGTCTTTGCGGAGTCGGGCGCTCATGGTGGCCGCGGCGGCGATGGTGTCGCCATCGGCGAGGCCCAGCGCCCAGAGATACTCAGAGAACGGGCCCTGGGTTCGTTGCACTTCGATGATTGCGCGCGCATTCGTAATCACCGAATCAATCTTCTGCCGATGTCGGATGACGCCCGCATCGCTCGCGATGACGTCGACGCTCGCGTCGTCGAAACGAGCAACCTCTGCGACGTGGAAGTCTCTGAATAACCGTCGGTACCCCTCTCGCCGACGAAGCACCGTTATCCAACTCAGTCCCGCCTGCGCGCCCTCGAGCGAGAGCAGTTCAAAGAGCGCGTCATCACCGCGTACCGGTACGCCCCAGTCGAGGTCGTGGTAGTCAACGTAGAGTTCGTCGTCACCGCACCAACTACATCTCGTTCGAGTGTCACTCACGGTTGCCCTCGCCCGTTCGTCAAATCGAGCGGCGGAGCACACCTTCGAAGACGAGTTCGGATGGTGTGTTCGACACGAGCTTGGGGACGATAGGGCACACCGCTACCCCCTCGCCGGTGTCGTTCGCATCCGTTTCCACCCCCGTGTCGCCAGTTGGATAAGGGCCACAGAGAGAGCGGCGATGACGAAGGATCCAACGATGTCGATCGGGTGATGGATGTGCGCCGCGACGCGGGCAACGCCGACGAGCAGGGCGATGAGTAGAAGTATTCCTCCGACGACTCGAGAATGGATGTAGATGGTGAAACCAAGAAAGGCGGTGAGGAGCGTGTGGTCCGAAGGGAATCCGTTGTCCGCCGAGTGCGCGATGAGTGGCACCACGCGTTCCGTGACGAACGGGCGCGTGTCGTAGTAAAGACTGCTCGCGACCGTCGAGAAGAGCAACGCGAGTGCTCCACCGGCCAGAAGTTGCCACACGAGCGTCACCTTCTCGTGGCGATGGGCAAGAAGCCAGTAGACGGCAACGATGGCGAGGCTGAGTAGAAAGAAATAGTCTCCGACGAATCTGATCAACCAGTGCATCTACGTACCGAAGGTACTCGTTGCCGCCAGGGACCGTGATGCCTTCGCGGCGGACGAGCGAAGGGAAGCCCGTTGTGCAAGGAGACGTGCTTCGAGTTGTCCCTCTACGATGCCCTGTCCGGCAGGGGCGGACACGTACGACATCGCCGAGTGTGCTGATCTTGGACGGTTGTACCTCAATCGCTTCAAGCGAGAGCGATTCGAGACCAGGAGAGCCGCCCATTCGGCGTGTCATTCCCCAAGCGTCTTGTCCGCCGCGACGGCGTTGAACACCACCGCGTCGAGGGGGCGATGCGGGTTGTCCGTCAGGGCGAGCGCGCTACTGTGACTCAAAGGACGCCAAGACCCCGCTCTCCTCTCGACTGACGGTGGGTCGGCGAGAAGCGAAAGGAATGTCGTGGCTCTCACCGAGGAAACCTCGCCCCCGCAGTCTTCGATACCATCGGACGACCCGAGCCGACAATTGACGATCGCTCGACCGGACCATGACGCGTCACTCTCCCATTTCGGCCTCGTCGGGGACACCTATACGATCCTCGTGACGGGTGATGACAGTGCCGGCAAATACACGCTCATTGATATGCACATCCCATCCGGAGGCGGACCTCCGCCGCACCGCCACGACTTTGAAGAGATGTTCAGCGTCCTCGAAGGAGAGGTTCAAGTCACGTTCCGGGGTGAGGAGTTCATCGCCCGGGCTGGTGAGACCATCAACGTTCCCGCGAATGCTCCGCACGCCTTTCGCAATGCCGGCGACCAGCCAGCCCGATTGCTGTGCATGTGCACCCCGCCCGGCCAAGAGATTTTCTTCGCCGAAGTAGGTACGCCAGTGGCGTCACGGACTGAGCCACCGCCCGCGCTCGATGAAGATGCTCAAGCAGCATTTATCGCCAAATCGAAGGCCCTCGCCCCTGAGTTCAAAACGGAACTGTTGTTGCCGAAGAGGTGAGCACAGTGGGGAGGCTCGATGAGGAGGGCTATGCAATACAGCAGACAGCACGTAGTTGAGACGTTGCGCCGCTCCGGGTTCCGCCAGGCTGCCGATGAGGCCACGGTGGAGTTGCCCGACCCGGTGGACGAGGAGTTCGTCGAGGAATGGGGAATGAAACGTGGCATTACGAGAGACGTCCTCATGAGCGCGATGGGCGGCAGCCCGTAAGAGACGTTGAGTAGATGCCCGCGTTGGACAGTGGCAGCGACTGACGGAAGTTGGCTCGTTGGGAAATGTGGCCACTCTCGGCCCGATCATGAGCCTCATTGGATCCAAGTTTTGCGGGGCTCCAACGCTCGAGAGACCTTTAAATCCGCCGACCGACCTCATAGAACGAGCGGGCCGGATTGCGCTCGTGTTCGGAATTGCTTAGCTGCCCTCGGGTGCTCGGATAGTTGTTGCGCCAGTGTTGAGAGCTTCATCGAGGTCAAGTTCAATCTCGTCACCGCGTACCACGCTTGGGGTCTCGCCGTCGACCTCAAGTTCCGTCATGGGGTCGTCACCGCCGGCGTCAGTCACATCGTCTCCCTCGGTGTCCTCGTCCACGTCGATCTCAATCGCGGGGCTGCTCGCGCTATACCCGCTCAAGAGATCCTCGGGATCAACTGAGCCCTGGACGAACTCACGCTCGGACTCATCTGGGTCGAGAAGCGCGGAATCACTTGAGATTTCCTCGCCATCCTCCTCGACGATCTCGTCAAAGATCTCGTCTTCAATTTCCTCTTCATCACCGACCATGGTGTCTCCCAACTCGCGACACCCACCGGGCACACGCTCTCACCCCGCCGCACGGCTCGCGTGCGACGACCTCTCACGAGTTCCGGGCTCGCTGTCTCAGGGTACCGGTTAACTGGCGTTCGGAATCAGGGGCAGCGCCGACCGAATTCGAGCGGAGGCGTCGCCGCAATGGACATCTGGAGCGATGCGGTTGCTTCGCAATCGCGAAACTTAGGCGGAGTCGCCCTGGTAGCTTTCGGGTGTGGTCTTGAAGAGATCACGCCAGTCGTTCTCAGAAATCTGTACACCAAACTCCTTGGCGGCTACTTTGATGCGTTCCCACGCGCGGTCTCTCTCTTCATCGCTGACGTCGGTCACTTGATCGAAGCGCGCAATGGCGTTTCGTACGTGCGAAGCGTCTTCGAGTGGCTCCTTGCGCTCCTCTGGAAAGGCAAATTCTGACTGGGGCAGCTCGTTCCGCTCCTTCGTGTCAAGTGAATGCGAGCTGACGTCTGTAGGTGAGGCCTTTCTGGCCCGCGCAGTCTTGGTTACTTTTGCGGTCTTTTTCACCTTGGCGGTCTTCTTCACCTTGGCCACCTTCGTGACCTTCTTTGCACCCTTCGCCTTCGCGGTCTTGGCCAACTTCTTCGGCTTCGTCCCTACTGATGACTTCTTCGCCTTTTTGGATCTTGCGGTCGTTATCACCTCGACGTCTTTCGCCTTCTTCTTTTTCGTCTTCGCTGTGGCAACCTTTGGCGACTTCTTCGCCTTCGAAGGTGGCGAGGACTTCTTCGCCTTAACTGATTTCTTCGTTTTCTTTACTGGCATCTTGGAACCTCCGTTGAAAATCCTGCCGTTAATGACGCTGGTCAATTTCTCACTGCGACTCTTTGCGTCGAATGAGTTGTTCCTTGAGGCAAACACCGCCCTCATCGAGAGCGGAGTTTCGTTCAAACTTGCCCCTTGCCCGGAGTCTAGAAGTAGACGAGGAGGTCGTCGCTGACGATTTCGTCGGCGGTTCCCTTCAGTGGCCTGCGATTGCAACCAAGATCAAGAATCTGATCGCCTTTACCTTCGATGGTCGCTCTCAGTGATGCTGTAGACAGACGACGCTCACGTCGTGGTCACATTCTCTTCGACCAATGGCGGCCTTTTGAGCTGAAGCGGGGACCTGCACGTGCGAGTCAAATGGGGTCGGCTGGCCACCAAACTGCTGACTATGAACATCGGGGTAGGATGCCGATCCGTCAAAAGCTCCGTATATGGAACGACAAAGAGGAGAATCCGTGATACTCGATCTATTCCGACTTGATGACCGGGTGGCGATCATTACCGGAGCCGGTCGTGGCATTGGAGCGGCGAGCGCCCTAGCCCTCGCTGAGTGCGGGGCAGACGTTCTGATCGCTTCAAGGACGCAGAGCGATCTTGACGACGTGGCGAGTCGTGTTGCTGGGACGGGCCGACGGGCCGTCACCGTGGTCGCTGACCTCTCTGATCTTGATGCCGTGCGCGGCCTCGCCGAGGTGGCCCAGCGAGAGTTTGGGCGAGTCGACGTAGTCGTGAACAATGTTGGTGGCGCGATACCGCTGCCGTTCCTCGACACGACGACGGACTACTTCGAAGAAGCGTTCCGCTTCAACGTTTCGACGGCCCACGCGTTGAATCTGGCGGCGGTTCCCTTGATGCTCACCCACGGCGGTGGATCAATCATCAACGTCTCGTCGGTTATGGGTCGAGTTGCCGGACGAGGCTACGCCGCCTACGGCGCGTCTAAGGCGGCCCTTTCTCACTACACGCGCCTGATATCGAAGGATCTCGCTCCGAAGATCCGCGTGAACGCGATTGCTGCGGGTTCAACGGCGACTTCCGCGCTGGAGATTGTCACCTCAACTCCTGAACTTAAGTCAATGATGGAGGATTTGACCCCGCTTCACCGGATTGCGGATCCAGAAGAAATTGCCGCGGCGGTCCTCTACCTCGCGTCACCCGCCGGCGCCTTCCTCACTGGCAAGGTTCTCGAGGTCGATGGTGGCACCGACATTCCGAGCCTCGATTTTTCGTTACCCGATCTTTAGAGCACTAGTGAACCCGGCTAATCCCCGTCCACACATTGAGGCGCGACTTAGACGAGTGCCGTCGCGTCATTGCCGATATTTTCATCTCGCGCCAGAACGGCGACGTGCCCCCTGAAGGGCGACTCGGGCGGCGTTCACCGTTGCGGCCGTTTAGCCGGCAACAGCACTGGTCGTCGGGAGCTGGGCGTCTCGCCCAAGTTCAGCTCTGATTGCTGGTGCAACCTCGGTACCGAGTAGCTCAATGGCCGTCATGACGTCGCGGTGGCTGACGTTGCCGACGGCCAATTGGAACAGGCTCCGTTGGTGACCGAGGGCCTGATGTAACTCCAGGATTCTCTCGGTCACCTCGCCCGGGGACCCAACGACGTAGGGGCCGCCCGGCAGAATTTTCCGGTCGAACTCCAATCGGGAGGTGGGCGGAAAGCCTCGCTCTTTGCCGACCCGGTTCATCAGTTCCGCGTCGGCCGGATAGTAGATGTCGGATGCGGCCTGCGAGGTCTTGGCCACGAATCCGTGGACGCTGACCGCTACTGGCTGTGGCTGGTGTCCAGAGTCGGCGAGCACTCGTCGATACTGGTCGATTGATGGCGCGAAATGGGCCGGAGGACCACCGACGATCCCGAGGGCCAGGGGAAGACCCAGTCGCCCCGCCCGTACGAATGATGCGGGACTCCCACCGACGCCCAGCCACACGGGAATAGGCGACTGCACCGAGGCGGGATGCACCTCCACGTCGATGAGCGGTGCGCGGTGACGACCCGACCACGTCACCGGTCTACCTTCACGTAGTGCGAGTAGAAGGTCGAGCTTCTCGGAGAAGAGTTCGTCGTAGACCTTCAGGTCGTAGCCGAAGAGATTGAACGTTTCGGTGAAGGCACCCCGGCCCGCAATGATCTCGGCCCTACCTCCTGAGATCGAGTCGAGCATGGAAAACTGCTCCATCACCCGTAGCGGATCGTCCGTACTCAACACGGTGACCGAGCTCGTGAGACGGATCGTCGTGGTCCGGCTTGCTCCGGCCGCGAGAAGGACCACCGGGGCCGGGGCCGCGAAGTCGGGGCGGTGGTGTTCACCGATACCGAACACGTCCAGACCGACTTGGTCGGCCAGTTCCATCTCTTCAACGATCTCCGGGAGCCGTTGCGCTGCGTGCACGCCCCCCGAGTGGGGGCTGACGTCGGCGAAGGTGAACACCCCAATCTCCATCGCCCGTTCCCGGGCCCTTAGGGGGAGTGGTTCGGCGGTTGTCATATCTCGAACGCAGCGCTACGACGCCGAGGCGACGGTGTTGCCCTCGAGCGTGGCGGTCGCGCCATTGAGCTCTTGCAGGAGTCCGCCCACGTCCGCGTCGGCCCAGTGCTCGACAATCTTCTCGTCGTTCACGCGATCGAAGAACGTGACGCGAAGCGTGCCGATGGCGCCCGCAGCGCGAACCCCGTAGAAGTCTTCCTTCTGGGTGCCGGTCATCTCGATACGGGTGGCGACCTTGTCCGCCTCGGCTACTTGGTCGAGGACCACGACCCGAAGGTCGGGGAACGCCGAGAGGTACGCCTGCTCGACTCCGAGCCATGCCTCACGGTCGTACGCGCCGCCAAAGGCGTGGTTCACCAACTGACGCGAGACGAACTTCTCCCAGTTTTTTTCCAGGTCGTGTTCGTTGTAGCCCTCATAGAAGTTGCGGACTACTTCTTTAGTGGTGCTCATGGTTGCCATTCCTTTCGCTTGCTCACTCCAACTTAAGTGGATGTTACCTTCCATTTTATACCTAACTTTGAAAAGCCGAGCGCCACTGATTTCCGCATTCAGACGGAGGTAAATGGGAGATATCTTCCACTTTCGGAGGTACAATCGTCGCAGAGGCCGAGGGAGGATTGCCGATGAGTTCACTCAGAGTTGACGCGGAGCGCAACCGGGAGCGGATTGTGACGGCCGCCCAGATGCTCTTCGCCGAACGTGGGATCGACGTGACCATGGAGGAGGTCGCGAAGAGAGCGGGCGTCGGCGCCGCGACCCTCTACCGACGTTTCCCAACGCGGGCCGATCTCGTCGCGAGCGCCTTTGAGGAGAAGATGTGGCGATTCGCCGACGGAGCTCGTGAAGCGCTGAAAGACCCCGACCCCTGGCACGGCTTTACTCGATACGTTCGCTCCCTCTGTGCAATGCAGACGAGCGATCGCGGATTCAGCGACGTGCTGACCATGACGTTCCCTTCGATGGTCCGATTCGAAACGGCTCGCCAACGGGCGTTTGAGGACTTCACCGAACTCGTGAGGAGGGCCAAGGCAACGGGTTCGTTGCGCGACGACTTCGTCCCGGAAGATCTGATCATCCTGCTCATGGCCAGCGCCGGTGTCGTGAGTGCCACGGCACTCGCTGCCCCGAGGTCGGCGCCTCGCTTGGTCAGTTATCTCCTTCAGTCATTTGCTGCTCCGGGTGGCGGGCGTCTGCCGGCACCTCCCACGACGAAGCAGGTGTACGAAGCGCTGCGGCGGCTGGACGCATGAGGGAGTCGCGCTTCAATCGTTGAACCGCTCGGCCCCTCGCCGATACTCGTCAGGTGTCGCTGCTCGTATCGAGGTCGGTGACCTTCAGCCCGATGAACTCAGCCAGGGCGGCCATGGACCCATCAATCAACTTGAAATCCCGAATCGCGGGGCTCCTTCGATCGGGTCCGACCGCACTGTCGCCGAGTGAGCGCTCGACCCGGTCGTAGAGGGAGGAGGAGCGGACGTAGACGCCCTCACGGGAGCCGGTCATCGCATCGGCCACGGTATCCATGGAGCGATGCAGCGTGTCGGTGGCGAGCCGGACTTCGTCGCGGGCTCCTGAAGCGAACGACGGCGTTGAAGCCAGGTTGGTCACCAAATCGCGGCTGTAGTTTCGCGAGACTGACGCCAGTCGAACCACCCGACTCATCTCCTCGTCGACGCTGCCGAAGGCACCGCGACGCAGAGGTTGAGCCGTGGTGACGAGTGCTTGGTACGACGCGTCGACCGCCCGGGCGTCATTGCGCAGCTCCTCCTGATCGCGAGGGGGTTCCTCGGTGCTCAGCGCCGCGCCGGCGTGGTCCACCAGCGCACCAATCGCCCGGACGTGACTGCGGAAGGCGACGCGCAGCACCCGACGGGTCCGCAGGGGGAATACCAGCGCCACGACGATGATGGTGACCGCGGCACCCAACGCGGTCTCCGCCAGTCGCTCGAGGAGCAGAGTGTTGGAGAATTCGTTGAGTTCCTGGTAGAGCTGGGAGACGACCACCGTGATCGCGATCACGAAGAAGGTGTAGTTGACGCGCATCAGATAGAAACCAAGAAAGAGCGACGCCAGGATCACGACGATGGACCATCGAGCGTGGTGACCCACGGCGTCCACCACCAGCGAGCCGACGACGATACCGATGACGGTCCCGCTGATGCGAAAGAGCGCCTTTCTTATCTGTTCCCCCGAGTTGTTGGCACCCATGAACGTAACGAACACCGCGATCACCGCCCAGTAGTAGCGGCTGGGGGAGACGAGGTCGCCGAGCACCGTGGCCAGTCCCAAGGCCACGCCCATCTGGAGGGCGAGACGAGTCCAGGGCTTTAAGCGAACGCGGTCCAACGGATGTTCGCCCGACTCGCTTGAGGCCAACGAACTAACGCCCGCTGATCCGGGCAGCCAGCCGCCGAACAGCGCGACCGCCGGCTTGAAATCTTCTCCAGCGTCCGCGGCGGTGCTGAGAGACAACCAGTCATCTACGGCGTCGGACAAGGCCTCGATCGAGCCAGCGAATCGGTGGAGCAGGACGTCCAACCTCCCGTCCGGATCAGTGTCAGATCGGGGCGCATCGTAACGTCCGAGTAGTTCGTCCAGATGTTCGGCGTGTCGTTTGGCACTTCCGGGATTTCGCTGCACGATATCGAGCAGGGCGAGGCGGACCTCCGCTCGCTGCACCTCGGGAACGTCCATTCGGGCGAGCGCCACCGAGAATCGGGCCACGTTGGAGACGGCCATTTCGAGGTCAAAGAGGCGTTGATGGAGTTGTTGGCGGGACGACCCGTCCTCCACCGCGTCCGGGTCACCCAGTTGAGCGTCGATCATTAGGGCCGCTTCGTTCATTCTCAACAGACGACTCTCGAGTCGCTGAGCGGTCCGAGGGTCGTGGTCGGGGTCATCAAACACTTCGAGAGCGAACGAGGTCACCTTTTGGGCTCTCGCGATGAATGAGCCCTGCGTCCGCTGGAGCGCCTTGGCTTGCTTGGGGGAGAAGAGGATGAACCGGACGCCGATCGCCACCGCCAGCCCGAGGCCGATCGCGGCCGCGAACCAACCGAGATCGTGCACACTCACCGCCTCGTGGAGGAAGAATCCCAAGAAGAAGCCGAGGAACAAGAGGATGCCGGTGAGCATCCCCCGCGGACCGAAACGGCGCAGATACGTACCGACGGTGGTGATGACGATCAAAAGGGTGAGGGAGAGTAGGCGTTCATGTCCTAGCTCCAAGCCAAGTGCGATGGCGCCCACCATCGGGACGGGCAAGAGCAGCATGGTGACCAACTGGCCCTTGGGCTTGGCGTCGCTGACGAACGAGGAGATCATCCCCACCATGGCGCCGAGCAGCATCATGACGACCAGGTATTCATGATTGGCCGCCGCCACTGCCGCCGCCTGGGCCGTGGAGAGTGAACGTCCTCCCGTAATCTGTAGCGCGCCCGTAAGTCGGACGAAGAGCACTTCGACCAGCATTATGAGGCCGATGGACACGACGCTGAGCCCCGCGCTGCGCAGCCGGTTCAGCCCGGGGTCAGACCCAAGAAGGCGATCAACCCATCGACGGCCAACCGCACGCAACGAATTATCTCGATGCGCGGCGATGACCGCTTTGTCCTTGAGTTGAATCACGCTCACTGCGATTCGCCGAACACGGATCGGTCTTTGAGCACGATTGAGGTGGGCTTCGCAACGTCCGCAGCGCCAGCGAGTCGGTGGCGCGATTCAGGGTACTGAGTAGCACACTTCAATCCCTGGAAAGCGGAGGCCCACGAAGAACCGCCAACGCGACCCTCGTTATTTGCTCTGAGTGACCTCATGGGCCGTCTTCCCGTTGGTCAGCGAGACGCTTAACGGGGACCGGATTTAGCGCATTCGGTCACCAATGTGACCTACTCATCGCTCAGCCTAGTTGGCGCCTTAAAAAGTGAATCCCCGACACCGAGCATGGCGATGGCCAAACGACCGAGGACTATTCGTGGTCGTGCGCTCTCGGTGACGCGGCGCCGTCGGCGCACGATGGTTCGCAGGCGTCGCCATCGGTGTCGAACTACGCCCGCCCGTAGACGGGGAGTGCGGCACCGGAGATCAACGCGGAGGCGTCAGAGACGAGGAATGAGACCACGTCGGCGATCTCGTGAGCCTTGGGCCACTTGTCAAAGTCCGCCGTGGCCATCGATGCGCGATTGGCCGGTGTATCGATGATGCTCGGCATGACGCAGTTCACCGTGATGGCGTCATCGCGCACTTCAGTGGCCGTCGCTTCGACGAGGCGAACGACCGCCAACTTACTCACGCTGTAGGAAAATCCATCATGACCGTCTTGGGTCGCCACGCGGCTCGAAGTATGCACGATCCGACCGCCGAGCCCGCCCGCCTTGATGTGGCGCACCGCATATTTCGTGATTGTCGCCGCCGTGACGAGATTCAACTCAAACTGCCGGCGCAACACCGACAGCTCCAAATCGGCGATGGATTGGGCACCGGCGAAGCCACCAATGAGGTTCACCACCGCCCACGGAGCAGGATTGAGCGAATCGAAACAGGACGCGACCGAATCCTCATTGAGAGCGTCGACGATGACGTACTGCACGCCGACATGACCGTCCGACGCTTTTGGTACGGCGGCGTCGGCCACAATGACCGTTGCGTCGTCGGCGAGCATCCGCTCAACCACCGCACTCCCTAGGGCGCCCGTTCCTCCGAAGACAACGACCGTTCGATCCCCAAGAGGACTCTTATCCATCCGTTGACCTCGTCTCACCATCATGTACCGAAGAGGTAACCCCGGCGTGACGCGAGCCTAGGTGCGGAGAAGTTCTTATCGACCGCACAGCATTTTCGTTACCGTAACGGGGCGAGGACGGCCTGCGAAGCCCTCGAGTCAGCGGATCGGCGCCCCCTCACCGCCGCGACATATTCGACCCGTACGAGAAAACCCATCCACGTAGAGGGCGACGTGAGCCAGTCAGCGTCCGATGAGAACTGGCTGGCGTTCGCGCTCTTCAACAACTGATTCGAAGGGCTCGAGCGAAGGCCATGGACGAAGATCTACCTCGCGAGGACGTGTCGCGCCGATGACGGCGAGCGCGAGCAATGCGACGAGCGGACCGGAGTTCGGATCCGTTGATTGACCGGAGGTCAAGTCGCCGAGACCTTGAAAGAGGAACCACCCCGTCAACGCGAGCGTCACACCGAGGACGACGGAGAGCTGGCGAGTCCATCCGGGTACCAGTGCCCAGATTGCCACCAGTACGTAGGCCGCAATGAAGAGAGCCGCTGACCAACCGGGAAGCCGGAAGTGAGCAAGGTAACGATCGATCCCGGCTATCACGTTCGGCGAACTGCTCTGCGCCGCACGCAACATCGTCGTGATAGAAGATACGGAGTTGTTTCCCGCAGTCCATTGGAGCCCGGCGCCGGTCAACCACAAGGCGCACCACATGGGAAGGGCCAGCCACGACGGACGGTCATCCAATTGGTCCCGCCGCGGCCACGCCAAAATCGCAATGACGGCGTAGAGCAGTGCGGCGCCCGGCGCGCCGGTGAACAACGTTCCACCGGTTGCGAGTCCCCCGAGCCCTTCACCAACAGTCCAGACGGAGAGTGCCCACACGATTGATCCAGCGAGTGCGACACGAGCCAAGCGACGGGTGAGGAGCGCGAGGCCGAGGAGGATCTGGATGGCCGCGAATCCGCCGTTCAGGAGCGCCGGATGCGCGGAGACCAACTCGACCGCGATACGAACGGGTTCGGACACGATGGCCGGTTGTCCATGGCCGGCGGGAAGGAGGACCGTGCGGGCAAACGCTCGGCTGAACATGAACGGCTGGCACTGCAGCGCGCCGTCAAGTAGCCATAGTGCGGCCAGGGCGACTTGTAGGTGGCGACGAGTTATTCGCACGCGACTCCTTCGTAACAAAATCGAGTGGTACCGGCGCCGACCTCGTCTGCGAGAGCCGCCGGTACCACTCGAATCGATCAGGAACTAGTTCACCGAGAAGTAGAGGAACAGGTTCGTCGGGATGATGCCAGTCGTGAGCTTCTTGCTGACTTCCTGATTGAGGAACGAGAAGGATTGGTGCGCGTTGATGGCGTTCCACACACTCAACTTGGTAATGCCCACAACCTTGACGTCCCACCATTCAGCCTGCCCACCATTTTGTGTCGTAATGAAGTGCTCGTGACCAGGGGTTGCGGAGTCCTTCAATGCCGCCGTGAGCTGAGCAACGGTGTACTGCGGGTAGAGCGGCTTGAGCGCAGGCTCGAGGCGACTGAGGTCAATCGTTCCCGGGTGATCCACGCAAACCAGGCCACTCGGGCACTCCATCGACATCGTGGGAACCGTGAAACCGAGCGGCACCGTGATGTAGAGCGGGTCAAAGCTCTTCGCGGGCGGTACCTTGAACTCGGCGCCGGCCTCGCAGCCGGAACTCGCTCCAGAGGTCACGCTCTTGTCACAGTAGTAACCCTTTGAGTAGGTGAAGCTGACGGTGTGACCGTCGAAGAACGACTTAGTCATGCCGAACTCGTTGATACCCATTCCCTTTTGCATCGCGTTACTCGCTGGCGCGGACGTGTTCGCGGCGGCCGCGATCCCTACGCCACCAGCAATCGCAATTGCCAGGGCTGCTGCGAACACCCGAGCGTGGTTTTTGAAACTTCTCATGATATGTCTCTCTTCTCTCCCAACCACGATGATCAGGTTTCACATCTATCCGTCGCGAAGCGAACTCTGGATGTCAGAAGTGACGACAAATGTTTGAGTGCGTGGTTCGCCGCGCCACCGCGAACGTTGCGACGACGATGGCTACTCCTTGAGTGAGTCGCGCGGCACCCAACCTCTGACGTGTGATGGTCAGTTCTTGAGTGGCCATGCGTCCCCGCCGTGGAGCTTGATCTCGTCCGGATGCGAAAGAGCGGCACACCGTTCTATCGGCTCGTCCTGAAGTGATCGCGACGTAAGGAGTTTGAAGAAACGCGAAACTACTCGAAGCTTTGAGTGACGTTCCGCTGTATCGAGTTGCTCACTTCGAATCTGCTACTTCGTCCTCGCGGCGAGAAGGTCGTGGAGGCGGCCAAGCGCGTCGAGCGCGGAATGCCCGGACCAACCGTCGGCGCCCAAGGCCTGTGCGTGGGCTTCGTCAGCCACTCCGCGGCCACCGACGAGTATCGGCGCGTCGATTCTTGCGGTGCGAAGGGCGCCAACGACCTCGAGGAGCACCTTGTCGCTTCCCGACGTGGTAGCGCCCACCATCACGGCGAGCACGCGGTCCGCGGAGCTGGCCATTTCGATGAATGAAGTCGCGGGCGTATCGGCGCCTAGGTTGATGGGCTCGAATCCAGAGTTTCGTAAAACGTCAGAAAGGACCGCGGCAGTGAGGCTGTGCTGATCACCGGGCGCGAGTCCCAGGACGATGGTGCCTCGCGAGGGACCCCGTCGGGCAAAGCGAGGGCCGATGCGGCCGACGAGCCGGTTCGCCACTTGGGTTGCTCGATGTTCCTCGGCGATCGACCGATTGCCGGCCTCCCACTCCTCGCCAATACTTCGCAGCGAGGGCGCCAAGAGTTCGGTGTAGATGAAGGTCGGTTCCGAGCCCGACGCCAAGGCCTCCTCAATGACACCCCACGCGCCCGATTCGTCTCCCATGAGCATCCGGTCTCGTAGTCGCCTTTGCCGTTTGGAGGTAGTGCCGCTGCTTCCAGTCGTGCGTTGATCTGCGACGAAGAAATTCAGATCTTCAACTGCGACGGTCCATCTCGCGCCGTGGAGTTCAGCTGACAGTCGTCCGGTCCGGACGTAGCGATACGCCGTCATGTAGTGCACGCCAAGCCGCTCGGCGGCTTCGCTGAGTGACACGCGTAGGGGATCAGCCATGTGCTTTAGCAACTCTCAGAGTTTTGGACGTGTGTACCCACACAATCTCGAAGATAGCGAAGGGATGGATGTCGGGGTGTTCCGGTACCGCGAACGAATCTCCAAGGTCGAGCCACGACCGACGAGGCAACGTTCGGAGGATCAGTGTCGTGGCGTGGTGTCACGAATTTTGAGAGGGTCGAGGTCGCCCACCGGCATTCGGCCCTCGACGACTTCACGGGCCACTTCGGTGACTCGGGTGTTGTGATTGCGGGAGTGAGCACGGAGTCGTTCAAAGGCTTCAGAGGTTGTGCAGCGCGTCGAAACGCTGATTACCCCCTTAGCCTGCTCAATGAAGATTCGGCTTTCGAGGGCAACACTCAACTGTTCGTTCAAGGCAACTGCGTCCAGTGACGATCGATGTTGGAGAATTGCAATGGTGGCGACGTCGGCGAAGCCTTGCGCGATGACAACCTCATCCTCACGCATAGGACCCTGATCAGTGCGAAATAGGTTCAGAGCGCCAATCGTTCGACCGCGAAGACGCAAGGGGAGGCTGTGGACTGACTGGAAGCCTTTCTCGAGAGCCCTAGGAGTGAAGTTCGGCCAGCGCCAGCCTGAATCAATGAGGGAGAGATTCACGACGGACTTCCCACTCCGGAAGCAGTCGACACAGGGGCCTTCGTTGGCTTGAATCTGAAACAACTCAAGTGCTCTCATCGACTCGCTCGATGACGCTACGAACTGGAGTTCTCCTTCCTGTGAAGCGAGCAACACTCCCGCGTCGTCAACGTCCAGTACCTCTACGCAGCGATCACTGAGGACGGTGAGAACATCAATGACGTCGTACTCGTCAACGAGACTGTCCGCCAATTCGACGAGAGTGAAAATGAGAAGTGTCTGTTCCATTACTTTTGACTTCTTCGGTTAGAGGGTTCGGCGTAAGACGTGATCTCTTGTTGCAACTGTCCCCGGTTTGAAACCTTAGTGCTAAAAAATTGGCCCCTTCAATGCCGTAACACCTTCGTCAGCGGATCACCTCCGCTGCGGCACTCGTTGGCGGAGGTTGCGATCGGGTCGCTAGAGGAGGAATGATCGGTGCTAAGGACGTGCACCACATCCAAACTCAGGTGTTCGGACGACGAGGGCCATGGGGCCGCGAGAGGAGAACGTGGATGAGCGAGGGTACGAAGTCGGATCCGTGGGAGTTGACGACACCACCTGGCACGTCGAGCTACACAATGTACAAAGACGACGAGGTCGCACCCCCGGTGCTGGTGTGTCAGGTAGGTTCTACGACGCTTACGTATCAATATCGAGCGATAGCCGACCTGCATTCGTGGCTGGTCGAGCAAGGTGATTGGGTCCTTCTTGGAGCCTCCGACGAGAAGAAATCTCCCGCACCGGACACCGTCGAAGCCTGGGGGCGCTCCTCCGACAATCCCGTCGGAGGATGGTACGGACTGCGAAATGGTTATCGCGGACGGTTCGCGATGTACCTGCCACCTCTCTTGGAGGCGCTCGGCCTCGCCGAGGTCACACATGATCCTCGAAACAATTCAATGCGAGCAACCTGCGACGTCTTCACATTGAACAGTTGGGTAGTGGCGGGTAGCTGTTCCACGGGTGCTCCAGGGGTTGTGCAGGAATCCAGACGCTCGGGAGACTGAGAACCAGAAACCAACAGGTTTCCCGTCACGATGATGGATAGGGCGACGAGACCGGTGACGCCAGCCTGAACGGAGGGACGAGTTGCACCTTGTGCCATGACGGAGTCCCTGATTAAATCGATGTTCGAAAGGCTCCCACTTGAACTAGTGCCACGTGGAAACCCTACGGTCGCAAGGTAAAGGCGCAAGTTCGACGTTGAATGAAAAGCCAAATCTGTACGTCATCGATTTTGGGCGGCAGATTCACGAAATGTAGACGAGTTGCTCTCGCCGGCAGGAAGTTGAGCGTTTGACGTGTGGTTGTTAAATCAGTAGTAGCGAACAGCGAGTGAGGGAATAGTGGCAAGCGATCTGGAATGGAGTGCTTCATTTGCAATGGCATCGTCGGGTGCCATGAGTTTCTATGACGACATTATGGTTCCGCGACTCTTCGAACCATGGGCCCGGTTACTCCTCGACAAGATGCATCCCGAGAGTGGACAGGCTGTCCTTGACGTTGCATGCGGGCCGGGAACGGTGACTCGACTTGTCGCACAAAGTGTCGGACCAAGTGGACGCGTGACTGGTTGTGATTTGAGTCCCGCGATGCTTGACCTTGCGCGCTCCAAGGACCCGATTGACGCAAGTGCACCAATCGAGTATCTGAAATGCTCGGCCGACGCGCTCGACGTTGCCGACGGCTCCGTTGACCTTGTGACCTGTCAGCAGGGCCTCCAGTTCTTTCCTAACCGCCCTTTGGCGTTGGCTGAAATGCGCAGGGCATTGCGCCCTGGCGGAAAGCTCGGGATCGCCGTGTGGTGTCGCATAGATGACTGCCCGCCATTCTTAGCGCTGGCGAATGCCTTGGAAGAGGTTCTGGGTTCCGAGGTCGCAGCCACCTACAGAGGCGGACCCTGGGGTTTTGGCGACGCGCCCGCGTTGGCCCGACTCGCCAACGAGGGTGGATTCACGGACGTTGACGTGCACAAATACGAGTTGCCGGTTGTCTTTGAAGGCGGTCCCCACCAACTGCAGCTAACACTTGGTGCCGCTTCAGTGGCCACGATCGTCGCCCAACTATCTGAGGCGGACCAGTCGGCCCTCTCTGCCGCGGTGGAACACGCTTCACGCTCTATCACAAAGGACGGAGTCATTCGCTCTCACGCGGCGTCGCACATTCTGACAGCCGTCAAAGACCGCTAAGGGTTCCAAGCACCTACGCTTAAATCCAGTGCGGGAAGCAGTGGACGATTTCAAAACTTCACAAAAAAGTTCGAGAAGCGATTTCCCCGATTCGAAACCCCGCGGTTAGAACGGCCAGTGCCTCACGATCATGAATGGGAGGCAGGTCACCCTCACTTGGCTGCCGCGGTAGATCGTCGTCGTTGGAACTTCGCTCAACTCCGTCGCGTTAGAGGTAAAAAAACCACCGGCAATCGAGAACTTGTCACCTACAGCTATCGAGGGACTGACTATTCCCAGGGTGTGCCAATTCCCTGCACCGCTGAATACAGGCCCACTGTTTCTTCCAAAATTTGCATCGGTGGGACTCGGTCCTTGAGGGCTGGCCCGATACCAAGTCAACGCTACGGATGCGGCGTTACCCTCGTATCCCTTCACGTAGAGGTTGTCGCAAGCCAACCCCGCTGCGAGGGCGAGATCCCGCGGGACGCTACCGCCACCTGTGGCGGGCGTGACCCTCTCCTGCGTCATCTTGCCGCTGTAAATTCCGCTCTCCTTGTTGACGTGGACAGTCGACGTTGAATACACNNACGACGCCGCTCGCGACGGCAAGCAGAGCAACTTTAGGGAACATTTCTTTCTCCACCTAACGAGTAGCGATGCTCGAAAAGGCACGATACCTCAGCGACGGGACATATCGCCATCGGAATACGCCGAACCCATGAATGGGACTTCTGACGGTTTAAGCTCCCGTAGGACGTAACTTGTCACGCCGCGATGTTCTTATGGCGAATCCAAGAAATTCTCTCGTCGTAGAGACAGACTCGCTTGAGACAGGCATGGAAGTTTCCAAACCATGGATTTGCGGCGTGTTACGGCTGAGAACAAGTGAGTCAAAGTTCCAAAATGTTGTTCCGAGGTTTTACCGTACGCGCTCCTAATAAGGTGAAGCGACTCGAACTCAATATCGCCGGTGAGGCTGGCGTTGCGAGCTATGACGCGGTACGTTATAGTTGACTCGTGCTCCAGTCCTTTGGTGACAAAACGACTGAGCAAGTGTGGCGACGAGAAGTCGTTCGTTCGTTCGACCGGGAGCTACTCCGCTCGGCCCTGCGCAAACTCTTGATTCTCGACGCCGCAGACGAATTGACTGACTTGACAGTCCCGCCCGGAAATCGCCTCGAGAAGTTGC
>PLER01000071.1:2855-4404 GCA_003136495.1 Acidimicrobiaceae bacterium | reverse complement strand
TTGAGTTCGGCGGTGATGGCCATCCAGAAGATCACGAAGGGCACCAAGCCCAGTCGGATCACGTTCCAGTGCCAGATGCCGCCACCTTGGGAGGTGACGATGTCGTGGGTCGAGAGCGATCCGGTCACCAGGACCACCGTCACGATGGTGATCCCGAGGGCCGCCTCGTAGCTGATCATCTGGGCCGTCGCGCGCACCGAGGAGAGCAAGGGATACTTCGATCCCGAGGCCCAGCCGGCCAACATCACGCCGTAGACCGAGATGCCCGACATCGCCAGCATCACCAGGATGCCCATTGGGGGGTTGGCGATCTGGAGTTCCACCACGTGGCCCGCGATGTGGAGCGTCCCACCGACGGGCACGATTGAAAAGGTGATCAGCGCCGGCACCAACGCGAGGTACGGCGCGAGTTTGAAGACGAACCGGTCGGCCTCGGCGGGGATGAGGTCCTCTTTGAAGAAGAGCTTGATGCCGTCGGCCAGGGTCTGGAGCAGACCGAAGGGACCCCAGCGCTGGGGACCGATGCGGCTCTGCATGTCCGAGATCGCCTTGCGCTCGAACCAGATCATCAGCGTCACCGCGCCCATCAGCACCGCAAAACCGACGAGCAGCTTGATCACGAGGATCAAGAGGATCACGCCCCAGCCGTTGACCCCGTGGACGAGGAGCGGGTCGACGGTGGCGAGGCTCACGAGGTGGCCAGTCGAACTTGGGTGATAACGCTTCCGGGGTCGACGAGGGCGCGCGTCGTGGCGGTGCCGCCGTCGTCGTCCAGGGCGCCGAAAGTGACTTCGAGGACGCCGCGCGGCGTCTGGTCATTGAGCACGACCGGCAACGTGTGCGTACTCGTCGCGCCCATCACGTTGACGTGGTCGCCCGTCACAAGGCCGAGGCGGTCGAGGTCGAAGTGGTTCAGGTACGCCGTCGTCGTGGCGACGAGGTTCGCCAGCGCCGGCGAGCCCTGGACGGCGACGCCGTGGTCGTAGAGGCGCCGCGAGACGAGGAGCGAGACCGCGTAGGCGTCGTAGTGGGGCACGTCGACGCTGCGGCCCGCCGCGACCACCGCGAGCGCCGCGGGTGCGGGGGCGGGAGAGGCGACGACGCTCGGTTCGAGCACCGCTCCGGAGAGCTCGGCCAGTCCCACCGTGTTGGTCGATTTGATGCCGGGGAAGGCCATGGGGTCGAGCGCGCGTCGTTCCGTTCGCTCGCCGCCTCGTCCGACGACGGCACCCTCGTCGGTCACGTCGTTGAGCACGCTGAGCGCCGGGTAGCCGGTGGTCGCTTCGAGCACCTTGGCGGCTTCTTCGACCGACGTGAGACCGAGGCTCTGCCCGCACTGTTCGGCCAGCTCGGCGGCGATGGCCACGTCGGGCCAGGCCGAACCCGGCGCCACGATCTTCGCGGTGACGGCGGTGACGCGACCCTCGATGTTGGTGACGGTCCCGAGTCGCTCGTGCTGGACCGCCGCGGGCAGGACCACGTCGGCGTAAGCCAACGTCGCACCACCGTGTCCGGTGACCACGACCACCTGCGCCGCCTCGAGTGCCGC
>PLER01000071.1:0-2797 GCA_003136495.1 Acidimicrobiaceae bacterium | reverse complement strand
TCGCGTCGGGGAGCGACTCGGCCAAGATTCGTATCGCGCGTTCTAGGACGCCGGCGTCCTCGGCGACGTTGGGCCGTCCGACGACGATGACCACGCCCGCGCCACTCGCCCCGATGAGTGAACGGGCCGTCGCCAACTCCGCCTCGGTGATCTGCGAACCTTGCGGTGCCGCGCCGTCGCTCGTCGCGAGTGCCTCGGCGACCAGGTGGGCCTCCCCGGGGCGCACCGGCATCGAGACCGTCGCCAGTGGGGCGAGCGCGTTCTGGCCGAAGGCGAATTGAATNNGCCTTGGGGAGTGCTTGGAGTAGCGCTCCGTCGAGCCCGTCGCCGTACTGTGCGTCCATGTGATCACTGGCCAACACGCCGCGCACGAAACGCTCCCACGCGAAAGCGCCCTCGTTGGTCAGCGCCGCGCCGCCGATCGCGCCGACCCCACCGGGCGCCGACGCGGCGTCTTGCAAGATGGTGGCGGCTCGAGCGAGCGCGTCGCCCCAGGTCGCCGGCACCAACACGCCCGCCTCGCGGATGAGTGGCTCGCGGATGCGCGTGGCGGCACTGAGGACGTCGACGTCGTCCTGGTGGCCGTCGATCGAGTCGAGGGCAAATCGCCCCTTGTCACAGAGCCACCCGTGGTTGACCGGCTCGGAATCGACGCCGAGCACCCGCGTCAGACGGTTGCCCGAGGACTGCACCGCGACGCGACACCCGACCGCGCAGGTCGTGCACGTGCTCTCGACCTGCTCGAGGTCCCANNGCGACTTCGATGAGGTCACCGCGTCCGGCAAAGGCGATCTCGGTGTCGCCCGAGACCTCGGCGGAGAACCTCGTGCAGCGCGCGCACTGGATGCAGCGCTCGCGGTCCAGCAACACCAACTCACCGATCTCGATGGGCTTGACGAAGTGGCGCTTTTCCTCAATGAAGCGCGTCTCGCCCGAACCGTGCGTCAACGTCTGGTCCTGGAGCGGACACTCACCGCCCTTGTCACAGACCGGGCAGTCGAGGGGGTGATTGGCGAGCAGGAACTCCAAGACGCCGTCCTGGGCCTTCTTCACTTTCTCGGAGTCCGTGACGACGCTCATGCCCTCGCTGACCTTGATGTAACAGGCCGGCTGCAGCGTCGCGCCACGGGGCCCGTCGACCTCGACCAGGCACATGCGGCAGTAGCCGACGGGCTCCATCCGGGGGTGGTAGCAAAAGCGCGGCACGTACGTGCCAGCACGCTCGGCCGCTTCGATCAACAACTCGCCCGGGGCAGCTTCGAGGCTACGTCCATTGACGGAGATGGTCACGGTGGTCTTCACGTCAGTCAAAGGGACATCCTTGATTCGTCACGTGGAGCGCGAACTCGTCGCGGAACATCGAGATCGCCGAGTGCACCGAGGAGGGGATCGATGATCCCAACACGCAGATGGTGGTCTGCTGCGGGGGCCAGGAGAGTCCCGGGGCGATGTTGTCACAGAGGTCGAGCAGCAACTCGAGGTCCTCCATGCGACCGCCCCCGTGCTCTAGGCGGTACATCGCGCGTTCGATCCAGCCCGAGCCCTCGCGACACGGTGTGCACTGACCGCAGGACTCCCGGGAAAAGAACTTCGTGATGCGCCAGGCCGCGCGCACCACGCAACTCGTCTCGTCGAACACGACCACCGACCCCGAACCCAGCATCGAACCCTTTTCGGCGACCTCGTCTTGACCCATGGGCAGATCGAGCAGATCCGGCCCGAACCACGGCGCGGAGACCCCACCGGGGATGAAGGCCTTGATCGCGCGGTCGTTGATGATCCCGCCGCCGAAGGCGGGGTCGAAGATGAGGTCGCGNNAAGGCGAACATGCGCGTGCCCGTCGAGCGGCCGCCGCCCAAGGCCGCGAACGCCGCCCCGCCGTTGAGCACGATCCACGGCACGTTCGCCATCGTCTCGACGTTGTTGACGACGGTCGGTTCGCCGTAGAGGCCCGAGACGGCCGGAAAGAAGGGTGGCTTGATGCGCGGGAAGCCCCGCTTGCCCTCGAGCCCCTCGATGAGGGCCGTCTCTTCACCACAGATGTAGGCGCCCGCCCCGGGGTGCACGACGAGATCGAGCGAGAAGTCCGAACCGAAGATCTTCGAACCGAGTGCACCGAGTTCGTAGGCGTCGTTCAGCGCTTGTTGCACGCGTTCGAGACCGAGGGCGAACTCCCCTCGTAGGTAGAGGAAGGCCTGGCTCACCTGAAGCGCGTACGCCGAGATGATGATGCCCTCGATCAGTTGATGGGGATCGCGCTCGACGAGGAAGTGATCCTTGAACGTCGCCGGCTCGGACTCGTCGCCGTTGACGACCAGGTAGGAAATCGGCGCCTTGCGCAGCATGGACCACTTGCGCCCGGCCGGGAAACCGGCGCCGCCGCGTCCGAGCAGCGACGCGTCGTCCACCTGCTTGGCGACGTCCTCGGGGAACATCGTGAGCGCCTTGCGCAGTCCGTCGTAGCCGCCGGTCGCCAGGTAGCGAGCCAGTGTGAAGGAGTCCTCGTAGCCCGCGCGAGCGGTCACGATCCGTGGGGAGTCGACGACCGCCATCAGGCCGTCTCCGCCGCGCGCTGCTCGCGTGCGGCCTTGGCACCCGCGCGCTCACTCGCGATCTCGCTCTTGGGCGCGCGCAGGCCACCCGAGCGGCGTACGCGGATCAACGTGCCGTGGCTCGGGATCTCGTGGTCGCGCTTACCCTCGCGCAATTCGCCCACCAACGTGTCGAAGCTCTCCGGCGTGGTGGTGCGCACGTAGCGATGGTTCACCTGCACGCACGGCGCGATGTCACAGTCCGC
>PLER01000116.1 GCA_003136495.1 Acidimicrobiaceae bacterium | reverse complement strand
TTCTGTGCTCGTGACGACGCCCTTGGGATTAACGGGGCGCAGTTCTCCGTTGCGCTGACGGGCGTGCGGCGGCCCTGTCGGTAGTGGGCTTCCCCGTTTGATTGTGTAGTGGCTCTGTAGGTTGGTTCTTCAGTCCCAGGGCCGGGGCGGACCGAGGCCTCGTCGATACCATCGTGAGAATGCACGAGATCGACCAGTGGGACTCGACGGCTGCGCTCCTGGTAGCTACCGCTGCGCCCGTAGGCCGTGAAGCGGCGTGGGTACAGGCGATGACGTTCATCGATGCTGGTCATTTTGACGATGCCCATCTGGTGGCCAGCGTGTTGGTTATTGACTCCGACGGGCTGGTCCTGCTTGCCCGCCACCGCCGCTACGGGCAGTGGGGCCCGATTGGCGGACACGTGGAACCCCGTGACGCCAGTCTTAGCGCCGCTGCGGCGCGAGAACTCCTCGAAGAGGCCACACTCGTGGCACGCATCCATCCGTCGCCCATCGACGTCCTTCTCTCGTCCTTCCAGTGCCGAACCTCCACCGAACCGGTGCTCCATCTCGACGTCATCTTTGCCGCGTTTGTCAGTGGGTCCGCCCCGGCTCTCGTCAACAGCGATGAGTTGACAGGCCTCGAGTGGTTTGCGACAGGCGATTTGCCCGTGCCCCTGCTACCGGTCACGACAGAACTAGTCGGTCTTGCGACTGCGGCTGCCAATTCCCAAGGTTGACCGCTCGACGGGTGTGAGATAACTACTGAGCCATCACGGGCGGGAGTGGCTGACGGCGAGCGACATTGCTCGTCTGCGACGTACGAGTTGTCCAGCGTTTCGACTGGATGGGCCATCAATCTAGGGAAACGTGACCCCACCGCGATCGTCAATCTCTGTTCCTCTGGCCCACGCGACGTCCCAGAGATTCCCCTCGGGATCCCTCCAACTAAAGCCGCCACCCCAAAAGGCCTCCTCGGGCGCGCCGAGAATCTCGACGCCGTCGATCTCCTTGATGGTCTCATAGACGGCCACGCACTCTTCGAAGGATGCAAGATTGACTGCCAGGGTAAATCCCTTGAATCCCGGCATCACCGAACCGAACTCCCGCTCGTAGTGCGACGCGGCGTAGAGCGCGATGACGACCCCGTTCGTGCACTGAAACGTTCGATGATGCTCGTCGCTCTCCGGGGTCTCGGGCCAGCCGAGTTGCCGAAAGAGTTTCGTCATTCGCTCGACGTCAGCACACGCCAACGTGATGAGCCCGATACGTGGCGGAAGATTCACGCCGTCATCGTAGGGCGGGAGCAGCCACGAAACCCGCGGAACTACTCCGTGACGTCGACCGCCACGTGGGGCACAATGCGATCGAGCCAGCGCGGTATCCACCAGTTCGCCTTGCCCACGAAGTGCATGAGTGAGGGGACAAGGACGGTGCGAATCACGAACGCGTCGATCAACACGGCACCGCCAAGTCCGATCCCGAACTCGGCGATGATCCGCTCACCTCCGATGGCGAAGGAGAGGAAGACGCAGATCATCACCAGCGCCGCCGCCGTGATGACTCGGCCCGTGTTGGCCTGTCCTCGGATAATGGCCTCTTCGTTGTCGTTGGTCTTGAGGTACTCCTCGTGCATGCGCGAGACCAAAAAGACCTGGTAGTCCATCGAGAGCCCAAAGAGGATGGCGATCATGATGATCGGCAAGAACGATTCCACCGGCCCGGTGCCAGCCTTCAGCAACGACGCGCCCCAGCCCCATTGGAAGACCGCGACCACCAGACCGAAGGACGCGCCGACGGCCAGCAGGTTCATGACCGCCGCGACGAGGGGGATTAACACACTCCTGAAGGCGACCATCAACAACAGACAACCCAGGAGAACGATGACCCCAACGAAGAGGGGAAGTTTGCTCGTCAGCACCCTCGCGAAGTCAACGAATATGGCGGTGAGGCCACCCACGAATATCTGCGTATGGGAGGTCACCGTCGCCGCCGGGATATAGGTGTTGCGAATGGTGTCGATGAGCGCTGCCGTTTTAGTGTCCTGGGGACTCGTGGTGGGGATGACGTTGATGATCCCGACCGTCCCCGCCGCGTTCGTCGTCAGTGGTCCGACGGCCGCGACGCCGGGCACCGTCTTTAGGGTCACGTCAAGACCCTCGAGGGTGGCTTTGTCGCGGGGGTCGCTTATAGAACCNNGGGTCCGAACCTTGGTCGGAGCTGCCGAGTTGCAATGAGAAGAAGGGAATCACGAAGGCGATGATCACGGCGAGGGCGGCGAAGGTCAAGGCTCGAGGGTGACGAGCGACGAAGTGCGCCCAGCGCTGCCAGGGTCCGCTCACGACGATCGGCCCGGGGCCGTCGCGGCGAAGCACCTTGCGCTCGCGGCGACTCAGCACGTGGTGTTTTTGGAAGGCGAGTAGTGAAGGAAGGAGCGTCATCGACGCCAACATCGTCAGCACCACCGTCAGCGATGCGGTGACCGCGACGCCGTTGAGGAACGAAAGTCCGAGGATCAACATGCCCAGTAAGGCAATGCAGACCGTCGAACCTGCGAAGAGCACCGCGCGACCCGAGGTGTTCAGTGCGGTCGTCACCGCCTGTTCGACGCTCGCGCCGCGTTTGAGTTCCTGTCGAGAACGCGTGACGATGAACAAGGCGTAGTCGATACCCACGCCCAGTCCAATCAGCGAGCCGAGAATCGGCGCGAACTGCGCGATTGAAAGGATGTGGCTCAACAAGATGCCGCCGGCGAGCGCGATACCCAAGGCGAACAGCGCCACTCCCAAGGGGAGGAGCATCGCGAAGAACGAGCCGAACGCCAGTACCAACACGATGGCGGTCGCGATCAAGCCGAAGGCTTCGTAGGGACTGCTCGCGCTCGAGTCGAGTTGACCGAAGGCGTTGCCACCGAATTGGATGTTGAGCGAGGACGAGCGCGCGGTCTCGGCGATCGTCTCCACCGCCTGGATCTGCGCATTGGTGAGTTGGTTGGCCGTCTTTGAGAAGTGCACGACCGCGTAGGCGATCGTGCCCGTCTTGGAGATCTGCGCGGTGCCGAGACAGGCGCCATTGGGTAACGACTCACTCGATTTGAACGCGCCACTGCAAAAGGGCGAGGTGACGACGCCCACGTCGGGGAGCGTCTCGATCTTCTTCAGTATCGCTTGTATGGCGGCGCGGTGGGTCACCACCGTGCCGTTGGACGTTTGAAAGACGATCTGGTCGGCGTCGCCGGAAACCTGGGGGAATCCCTTCTCCAGCAGCGATTCGGCGTGAGTCGAGTTGGTGCCCGGCAGGCTAAACGCGTTGGAGTAGGCCGATCCTTCTGCGTGCGAGACAACGTTGATGATGACGAACAGCGCAATCCACGCGATCAGTACGTACCAACGGTGACGAACGCAGAAACGGGCGAGGGACTTCAAGTGGAGTATCTCCTGGGGGAGTCGAGGACCGTCTGCGTTACCCTGGGAACGTCAAACGCACCAACAGTGTAGAGGACCGACGATGGCGGTAAATGGCGAACGGCCCGAACGTTTCGCGGGTCACGTCTTCCCCCAGGTCATCCCCGAACCGCTCGACATTCGCCCCGGTGCTCCGGCTCCGTGGGCCGCGCTACCCGCCGCGCGGCGCGAAGGACTAACCCTCGATCTCGTCGAAGCGCGCCTCACGGAGCACTCTCGGACCTTCGCCAGCAGTCAACAGCCCGAGGTACCGGCGGAGCTGACCATCGTGGGCGACGCGCCACCGACGCTCGTCACCCGACGTTCCGCCGTGCTGGTGGCGCTCTTTGAGGAACGCGGCGAGGCCCAGCTCGTTCTCACTCGACGATCGATGTCCTTGCGCTACCACCGAGGTGAAATTGCCTTACCCGGCGGGGGGCAAGAAGGCGACGAGACGCCGACCGAAACCGCGCTGCGCGAAGCCTACGAGGAGGTGGGGCTTGAATCCTCCCTGGTGAGGCCCTTCGCATGGCTGAGCCCCATCGTGACGTTCGCTTCAGGCTCGTCGATCTGGCCGATCGTCGGGGCGCTCGCGCGCGTGCCGACGTTCACCATCGACCCCGCCGAAGTTGACCGAGTCTTCGCGGTCGCGCTGCGCGACCTGGTCGAAGAGGGAGCCTTCGTCGAGGAGCGATGGCGTCGTGAACATCCGCGCCCCGGGGGCGACGACGACGGCTACTTCCCGATCAACTTCTTTCGCGTGCCCGGGGAACTTATCTGGGGCGCGACGGCGAGGATCCTGACCGAGTTGCTTTGTCTCGCGACCGGGGTTGACTGGCCCCCCATTCCGGCTTGAGCCACCACCCGTCCTAGTAGATTGGAAGAAATGCGCCCGCAGTTTTTGGCGCTTTCAATCGGAGGACTTCATGGCGGAAGTTGAGATCGGCATCTTCAAATCGGCTCGTCAGGCGTACGGCTTTGACGACATCGCGATCGTGCCCTCGCGGCGCACTCGCGACCCCGAAGACGTCGACATCAGCTGGCAGATCGACGCATACAAGTTCGAGCTGCCCGTCCTCGGTTCGGCGATGGACGGCGCCATTTCGCCGCTGACCGCTATCGAACTCGGTCGTCTCGGAGGACTAGGGGTCTTGAACCTCGAAGGACTCTGGACGCGCTACGAAGACCCGATGCCGCTCTTTGAGGAGATCCGCGAACTCGACGACGACAAGGCGACGGCGCGCATGCAGCAGATGTACTTAGAGCCCATCAAGCT
>PLER01000006.1 GCA_003136495.1 Acidimicrobiaceae bacterium | reverse complement strand
CAGTGGTCCACGTCGTCGACTTGATGGAATATGAGCACAGTGATCATCGGACCTCCCGTCTCCGCTCCGCGTATCGGAGGGGAGTTTTCGCCTACGGCGCGACCATATCGTCCTCGCCGACGACGAGCACTGGCGTTTCGGCCATTCGGGGGTGACGAAACGTCACCACCTCCGCGCTACCACGCTCCGACCAGGGAGGACACGAAATCTCGTGGTTATTTCCGCCAGGTCCTGCGGTAGCGCTCTGGCGACCACTCGAAATGGTTACGATTATCTTGCTTTGATATAGTGCCTGGTCAGAGGCGGTACAGGCGCTCGACGGCATGACGTAATCGTCGCGGGGCCATCCCTAGGCTGGTTCCTGGCAGCAGTGCCTGCCGTGTCGCCCCACAGAGCCGTGGAATCGGTGACCGACCAAACTACACCCCCTTGAGGACCGAACATCCAACAAGGTTTCGTGCGTTGCGCCGTGATTCGCTCACCGTCGCACCTCGTTGCGGGCGTAGGCAAGGAGAGTCTCGTGCGATCAGCGCTGCGTGCCGGGTTAGTACTCGTTGGCGTCCTCACTACCTTTTCGACGCTCCCCGCGGGCGCCGCCGTCGGCTCCAAACCGGCCGCCGTCTTGCGACACGCGCAACTGCTCAACACCGACGCCTCGCGGGCCCTCGACGCGGAGGCTCTGGTGCACGGCGTCTCCGTACCGCACCTGCTCGCCCAGTGGCAGCGGGTCGCCGTCTGTGAAGTCGATGGCGATTGGTCGATGACCGGCCCGGAGTACTCCGGGATTGGGTTCTCCAACGCAACCTGGCACCAATTCGGTGGTACTCGCTACGCCCCACTGGCGGGAGAGGCGACTCGCGAGCAGCAGATTTTGATCGGCATGCGCGTCACCCACGGGTGGGTGCCGGATCAAGCGGGGTGTTCACCCACGGGCTGGTAGGGATCGTCAGAACGACCAGCGCCCGGTGAATCATTGAAATTCTGACCCCACGCCGTACACTTGAGGTCGTGCGAGCCATCACCCTCGCACCCGAAGGGGCATCGTGATCGCCATTTGGCACTGGTTCTTGCAGGTCACCGGTACCGCCAACGAATCTGGAAAGTGGTACGCGTTCTGGAGCGGTTTCGGGGCCGACTTCACCGAAGGCGCCATTTTCGTCAGCATTCTCGGGATCTATCACCGCCACAAGTGCCAAGCATGCTGGCGACCCGCGCTCAAGTCAGGCCTCGGCCGCGTGCAGGGCACGCACTACGAGACCTGCCACAAGCACACCACCAAAGAAGACCACGACGCCCTGAAGGAAAAACACAAGCGGCTCAACCCCGCAATGCACGAACACCTGAGTGAAGGAGCTGAATGATCGCCGCCACGTTCTTCGATCGCTGGGTGTGGCCCGCGGGTGGGTCGGGAGGTATACCCGGCGACGTGGTGGCGACCTTGATCTGGGTCATTCTGGCGGCCATCGCCACCACCATCTTCTACCCGCCCCTGCGACGAGCGATCGAGACGTTCATCAAGCGACACATCACGGCCGGCACCGCGGAGCTCCACGCCAAACTCGACCACATCATCGAACATCACCCGGACATCCCGCCGTACGTGAAAAAAGACGAGAAAAAGACGACGTAACCATCGCTGAGCGCGGCGCCGCGGTGTTTTAGGACTGCGGCGTCACGGAGACGGATTCGGATTCGTCGAGCAGTTCCACCCACGTCTGTCCGGGCGTGAGGCCAATGGCCTTGCCCGCCGAGTTGAGGTACACCGTCCGGTGACGGAGGTTCTTGCGCTGCCAGGTCCCACGCTCTAAGCGGCCATCGGTGAAGATCTCGACCTCCCCCGAACCGATGAGTTGGGCGTAGGAGTCAATAACGCCGACTCCCCCCACGTAGTTGACGTACATCACGATTACGTTCTTCGGCGAAAGTCGCACGCCCGTGGCGGTGACGTCGGGTGCACCGAAAATCGAGCGGTCCCAGGACCGCGTCGTCGAGTTCCACGCGTAGGTGGCGGCGTAGCCACTCTCGAAGCCGACCACGAAGGACTTCACCCGCGGCCCCTTCGCCTCCTGGCCGGCGCCGCGATAGGAGAAGAGTGGCGGGGGCGGCCGGGGCAGCCCGTCTTTCTTCATGAGGAGTGCCGCGTTGGCGAAGAGGTTGTGGGGTGGTTCTCGAGTGGAACTTCGAAACATCGTGTCCCCGGCATTTGACTGGTCGTAGAGCTTGACCGGCGCGGTCTCAATACTGCGCACCGCGTACTCGGCGCCGCCCGAGAACGCGAAGATGCCGCCGATGGGAAAGACGATCTCGCGGTCGGTGCGTCGAACCGAGCGGACCGGGCCCACCACCGTTGGCGTGCGGGAGTTGAAGATCGCCGCCAGCCGAGTGATGCCACCCTCGACGATCTCTTCGTAGACGACGTCCGCGTCTTCAATCCCGTACTGGGGCATCGCCTCGGGCGTGTTGTCGATTTTGATGGTGAGTGCGGAGCGATCCTTCGTCATGTGCCGGGGGTCGGGCAAGCCGGTGAGCGGCGCGGTGGGGACGCTCTTCGTGGGCACCGTGGTCGTGGTCGAGGTAGTACTCGATGTACTCGACACCGTGGTGGTGGTCGAGGTGGTCGTCGAATCGGCAACGGCCACGCCGGATGCACCAAGGCTCGCGCCGAAGCCAAGGCAGAGGATCAGAGCCAGCGAGCGACGCATGGAACGAACCTACTGGCGACGCGACCACGGTCCACGGCAACGGCGCGTCAACGCTGGATAGTCTAAGAACGACCGACGAAACGAAGGTGGTAGAGAGTGAGTGACGAGGAATCGACCAACGAGGGCACGCCCTCAATGAACGACTGGAACGCGCAGGTCATCGAGGAGTTTCGTGCCAACAACGGCGTGCTCGGCGGTCCCTTCGCCGGCGCCACCGTATTGCTGTTGCACACCAACGGGGCGAAGAGTGGTCTGCCGAGGATCAACCCGGTTATGTACCTGCCGAAGGAGTCGGCGATGTACGTGTTCGCGTCCAAGGGCGGGGCACCCAGTAACCCCGACTGGTACTACAACCTGCGCGCCAATCCCCACGTCATCGTCGAGGTCGGCGGCGAGACCTTTGAAGCGGTCGCCACGCCGGTCGAAGGTGAAGCGCGTGACCGGATCTACGCGGAACAAGCGGAACTCCGTCCGCAGTTCGCGGAGTACGAATCGAATACGACGCGGGTGATTCCCGTCGTGGAACTCGTTCGCGTCTAACCGCCCTTCGGCGAAGGGTTCTCGAGCGACTCAGACGGGCAGCGGTGGCAGTTCGTGAGCGATCTCCCAGACGTGACCGCTTGGATCGAGGAAACTCGCAGTTCTGATCCCCCAGGGTCGGTCCATCGGACCATTGAGCAGTGACACGCCAAGGGACCTCAGGCGTTCGCATTCGGCGTCGACGTCATCAACGTTGAGCGTCAACAGCACCCGGGCGCCATCGTCGTGCGTCCCGACGGGGTGTGGGTCGAAGAGCGCGTCGGCCGCCGTGACCTCGAGCAGGTTGATCATCGTGTCCGCGAACTGAAACACCGCGGACACGTCATCTTCGTAGACGAGGGGTACCCCAAAGACGTCGCGATAGAACGAACGTGACGCCGCCACGTCGTCGGTCAGCAACGTAATCGCGCCAATCTCTCGAGAAGACGTCATGCGCTTCCTCCCACCTCGCTGCTATCCCTCCGGGCCAGTGACTTGCTCCGACGCCACGTGAGTCCCGTCTCGACGAGTTATTACTCCTTGCTACTCCGTCGTGTCGATAATGGCCACGGAACACGGTGCGCCGTGGGCGACGGTGTTCGGCACACTGCCGAGTGCTCGTCGGACGCCTCGCATACCCCGATTTCCCACGACGATGAGATCGGCGTTCACTTTCTCGGCGGTCTTGATGATCGCTTCCGCGGGATCGCCCTCGACGGCGTGCATGGTGGGTTCGATACCGTGCTTCTTTGCGATGAACGACAGCGTCTGCAAGAGGGCGTCGGTCTCGCCGTCGGGGCCGTAGTAGCGAAAGGCGTCGGGCACGTGTTTGTCGCGTTTCGAGTTCGGCTCGACGGCGGAGACGATGTGCAACTGTCCACCGGACATGGTGACCAGTTCCGCGGCCGCCTCGATGGCCCGGCGGGCGGTGTCGGATCCGTCGGCGCCGACGACCACGATGTCAAACATGAACATCCCTCCTCGAACCCGATAACGCGACGCCACCTCACCTTGTGGACCGCCGCGCGCCTGGTCTCTCGACGATACTAGGACGGCTTCGCGACGGTTGCCCTGTCCGCGTCAGCATCACTTCGCTTCGACGTCGCCGGTCCACAAAGCACCAACGCTGGTCTCTTCATTCGAAGGGGTTCGCCAGATCCTCTTCGTCGGCGGACACCGCGCGCACCTCGAAATCGCCATCGGGTGACAGCACACGAAGCGCCACGTCGAGAATGCGTCGCAACCCCTCAGTCAGCACCGCTCTATCGGGCGCGGGTCGCCACTCCGTCGATGCGAGCAGGTGATCGGAGACGGTGAAGATTCCCGCGACTTCCACGTGTCGAACTGCGGCGATGGTGAAGAGCGCCGCGGCTTCCATCTCCACTGTGATGACACCCTCGTCTCGGTACGTCGTCGCCTCCTCAACCGTCTCGCGGTAGATCGCGTCAACCGTCCACGTAAACCCCTCAAAGAACGGCGAACCCGACCTGGCCAGCGTTGCGCGCACCTGGTCGGTCAACGACTCACTCGGGTAGGCGAAACGCGCCGGAGGGACGTAGTGATGCGACACACCTTCGTCTCGAATGGCCCCGGTGCACAGCACCACATCACCGAAGTCGACGTCATTGGGCAGCGCCCCCGCAAAACCGAGCGTGATGAAACGCTGCACGCCCAACGTCGCCAGCTCTTCGATCACGATGGCCGCTCCCGGGGCACCGAAACCGAATCCCTCGACGACTCCGACCACGCCAACCTCTGAACCCTCCCGCAGCCACACCGAGTGCCACGGGGCCGAATATCCGCTGACCAACGTGAAACCACGCTCGCGCAACAGGGGTCGAAGTCGAGGGCTGTAGCCGAGGATGACGGAGTCCGGTATGGGTCGTTCGGCGTCGTCACGGAGTCGCGCGACGATGACTTCGGGTCGAATGAGCGCTGTCCCGCCGTACTTCGCCGGATGATTGGGGAACGATTGGCCCACTGATTCCACCTGTCCAGTATCACCGCCGGACCACGGATCCACCGCAGGCGGGCGACGGCGCCCACTGCCGTGGCACGGTCGCCACCACGCCGTAGGATTCTGAACGTGCGTCGGGTCTTCGGTCAGTTGGGATTGCTCGCGGCAACGCTCACCGTTCTCGCCTCCGCTTCCTGGTCCGGCGCGGCGTCGCCGAAGGTCACGAGGGCCCTCGAATTCGACGACCCGTCAGGTCTTGCCGTCGCGGGCGGCCACCTTTGGGTCACCAACCAAGCCGGCAACTCCGTCACGGAAATCAACCCCTCGACCGGTGCGTTGTTGAAGATTTTCACGCGCGCCCTTGGTTACCGGTTCAATAGCCCGACAGCCATCACGCGCGCGGGCGGCGACCTCTTCGTGGCAAACGCCGCTGGTTCGGTGCTCGAGATGAGCGCGAGCACGGGTGCCTTCATTCGGCTCGTCGCCGGCGCGGGTTCCAACTTCGTCGACCCAGTCGCGATAGCGGCAAGTGGCAACGTGATTCTCGTACTTAACGCCGGTCGCTCGGGTGCAGCCGCGACGGGCTCGATTACCGAACTGAGCGCCCGTAGCGGCGCGGTGCTTCGTACGATCAAGGGTCCATCGTTCGCCTTGGACGATCCGGTCGCCATGAGCGTTTCGGGACGTGACGTGTTCGTTGCCGATAAGGACAACAACTCCATGACCGAAGTGGCAATCGCGAACGGACGGTTGGTTCGCGTCGTCATCGGACAGGGTCTTAACGCCCCCGACGGCATCGCGGTGGAGGACGGCAACGTCTGGGTTTCTGACAGCGCGACGAACTCCGCGACCGAACTCAACGCAACCACCGGTGCCGTCGTCGTCACCGAAACCGACAGTGACGGCGCGTACGGATTCGGTGCGCCACTGATGGCCATTGGCACCGGTGGTTACGTCTATATCGCGAGTCCGTTCGGCAGCAGCCCGATGGTGACCAAAGTCTCGGCCACGAGTGGCCAGCCGAGTTGGTACATGTGCAACACCAACGGTCCGTACTACTTCTCCCTCCTCTCGGCGTTCGCGGTGGACCGCGACAATCTCTGGGTGGCCAGTCGCTCGGGAGCCAACAGCGCGACACCTGGTGCGAGCACGGGTTCACTCACGGAACTTTCGACCGGCAGTGGTGCGTTGATCATGACGTTGCCCCTGCCGCCCACGTCCTCCACCACGACCACTACTACTTCGACGACAACTACCACGACCACGACCACCACCACGACCATTCCGTAAGGTCGCTTGCTGGACCGGGAAAAGTTGTCGAGAAATAGTGACCTCTAGTCAGGTTAAGGTCATGAATTTTTCCGCCGAAGTCCTACGATTTGGACGTGGCGAACGATCACGACGACACCATGCGACGACGCCGTCGATCGAAACGACAATTTCGAACCATAGTGACCGTGCGGGCTCGTTCGGAACGGGGGGTCGCGATGTTATCCACGCTGATCGTGGTGATCATTCTCGGCGTCATCGTCACCGTAGCGATAGCCGACCACTCAAGCACGTCTCCGAGCAGTTCCACCAACGCCGCGACGGTGACGACCACTACCGCTCCAACGGCCAAGACCGTCGGATCAGACTCCCAGGCTTCGACGGTCGCTGCGTGTGAGGCGAACTTCTCCGAACTGAGCACCGCGATTACGACGTATCGGGCACTTCACGGCGGCCCGCCTCCCGCGGGGACTGCCTGGGCCACGTCAACCACTGACGGCGCACCGATTCTCCAATCGTGGTCGAACGCTTCGGTTGGCTATCAGATCGAGTGGAACGGGGTCACCTTGAGTGTGGTTCCGAGCCACGGGACCCCATCACACGGGTCCTTCGGCACTCAGTCACCAGCAACGGGCTGCTTTTCCAGCTGACCTGACAGTCTTCACATCCGGAGTAGGCACGTTCGAGGACTCTGCCAGAGCGTTGAATCTCGAAAAATTAACGGCCATCGTTCATCGCCACGTCGGGGAGTCCATTGACGACAACCCAAAAGAGAACTGCCCACGCGACGAGGTGAAACGGTTGACCCACCCCGAGGCGAAGTGTCGCGATAACATACAACCATATGGTTGTAGATACGAAAACTCCCGAATCGGCTGATCTGATATTCCACGCCCTGTCCGACGCGACGCGACGCGACATCCTCCTGCGTTGCCTGGAGGGCGAATATTCAGTTTCGACGCTGGCGTCGTATTACCCGATGAGTTTCGCCGCGGTGCAAAAGCACGTGGCAGTCCTCGAGAAGGCTCACCTCGTCACCAAGCGTCGTCGAGGGCGCGAACAGATGGTGCGAGGCGACGTGGTGGTTGCGATTGAACAGACGCTGGCGGTCCTCGAACAGTTTGAGACGATGTGGCGAAGTCGACTGGATCGAATGGGTCAGATTCTTAGAGAAACCACCACACAAGGAGGAGTGCCGTGAGCGTGACTGATGTACAGAAGGATCCGATAAATCTGACGATGACGATCGACGCCGAGTTTGAGGCGGCGATTGGTGACGTGTGGAACCTCTTCGCGGACCCGCGGAAGTTAGAGCGCTGGTGGGGGCCGCCGGCCTACCCCGCGACGTTCGTGGAACACGATCTCTCCCCCGGTGGGCGGATGTCGTTCTTCATGACGGGGCCCGAGGGGGACCAGCCTCGCGGTTGGTGGCGGGTGCTCGAGCTCGATGCGCCGCGACGACTCGTGTTCGAAAATGGGCTCGCGGGAGCCGATGGCGACCCGGATCCGTCGATGCCCTTCATGGTGATGCGGGTATCCCTCAGTGAACTTCCTGGAGGAGTAACTAGGGTAAGGGTGACTACGTCGTTTCCCTCGGCGGCCGCCATGGAGCAGTTCTTGACGAGGGGGATGGAAGAAGGATTGAACCAGGCGATCTCGCAAATGGACGCGATTCTCTGACCCGATCTAGGGGGTCGGAATGCGAAATGCGATGATCTGGGCCTTGCCGTTGAGGCTGCCGTACTTCGGACCTCCCACGGGAACAATCACCGTGTTGCCAGCAACGGAGATGGGCGAATTCGTGGATCTCGGCAACGACGTTTCGTAGACGACCGTTCCCGTCAGTCGATTCAGCGCGAGAAGCTTGCCGTTCAACAACGTCGTGAAGACCAAGTTGTTAGAGACGGTCGCGGCGCCGAGTGGCAGCCCTTTGACCGTCGTTCGCCACTGAACCTTCCCGGTGGTGAGATTGAGCGCTTCCACGTCGCCGGAAACCTTCTTGCTGGTGGGCGTCCCGTTCACTTGATCCGTGTTGGTAAAGGCGAAGGGGAGATTGCACGTCGCCACGTAGACGGAGTTTCCGGCGACTGCCATATTGGTTAAGACGCCCCCCAACGCACCCGGCTCGTAGGTGAAGGGAACCTTCAGCGTGCTCCGACCTTTCAGCGCATTGAGCGAGTTGTTGTCGTGGCCGTTGTGAACCCCAACCGGCGTCTTCCACAGAAGTTTTCCGGTGACGGCGTTCATCTCATAGACCACACCCATCTTTCCGCCACCGATGACCACGGGGACGCCATTCGCCCTCGCCGCAATGGGCGAGGCCTGCAGGTCGTAGTCCTTGAAGTCGTTACTCACCCCTTGGAAGTACCAGCGAAGCGTGCCCGTCGCCGCGTTCAGGTTCACGTCGCTGTCGGTGTAGAGCAACTTCTCTGGGTGCGAGAGCGCCGACGCCAGCGACTGGTACGGGTTACCGATGCCGAAGGTCACCGAGCCGTCCGGGCTCACGAGCGGCGTCTCCCAGGCGCCACCGGCGCCGGCGCCGAGTGACTCGACGCCGGCGTCCGACGTCGGTACCGTCTTGAAGCGCCAGATCAGCGTTCCGGTGGCGGCGTTGAGGGCTAGTAGGACTCCCCCGCCGGGTAGGAGCCCGTACTGACTCGCGAGGTACACCCGACCATTCGCGACCTGCGGTTGAATACCGAAAGTACCCTGACCCTTGTTCAGCAATGAGTCATTCGACCAAATGACCTGACCGGTGGCGGCGTTCAACGCGAATACGGTCTTTGGCGTCGCGCCGTACACCGTGCCGTCAACGACCGCCACACCGTTCGGACCTGGGCCGCTTTTTTCTTTCTTGTTAATGACGTAGCGCCATTCCAGCTTCCCCGTGGCCAAAGAGAGCGCGTAGACGTTCGAGTGAAGGTCCTGCATGTAGACGGTCCCGTTGACGACGATGGGTGCGGCGGCGAGGGTCCCGTAACCACCGACGTCGTCGGTCGCTTTACCCTCTAGGTCGAAGGACCACGCTCTCGTCAACGACGATACGTTCGACGCCGTAATCGTCGAACCCACCGCGTCGCGCGTGTTCGACAGGTTGCCGTTGGCGTAGGGCCACTCCCCCGGTGACCGTGCCGCAGCTCCGGCGGACGAAACGGCGACACCTAGCGGCACCAGCACGAATCCCAGCGTCGCAGCGCCGACCACGAAGCGCCTACCCCAGGTCGTCGTGACGTTCCTCATCCGTCACCCTTTGGGGTGTACGCCTCCGCGTCCGGTGTCGTCGACACGTCGTCGGAAGAACCTTCGTGATCACGTTCGGCGCTGCTCGCCATAATGCCGATGTCAAAGTTCGTTGGTCGTTCGTCGTGGGCGCCGTAAAGCCCGATGCCGAAGAGAAAACCGACTCCGCCAGCCGTGACGATCACGTCCGCCTGCCAGTAACTCTCATTCAAAGCCACCGAGATCACCGCACAGACAAATGCGGCACTGATCGCGGTGACGAACGCCAGTCGTGACGCGCGCGCTCGAACCTGTTGTTGTCGCTCGTCAGAGCGTTGTCCGTAGATAGCACCCACGTCACTGTCGCGACCGGTGACGACGAAGTACACCAGGCTCATCACAACGGTCACGACCTCCGTGATCAGCGCGTCGCCCCAGGTGTGACCGATCGCCACGGCTCCGGCGACCACCGAACCGATCGCGAGCGTACAAAGGGGCGCGTACCACCGAGAGTTCTTTGGCATCTTCATGCTCCTAGCTCCTCCTCTTCCGGGTCGAAGATCGACTCGACGGGCTGGTTGAAGAACCGGGCGATGCGAAAGGCCAACGGCAAGGACGGCGAGTACTTCCCGCTCTCAATCGCGATGATCGTCTGGCGCGATACGCCCAGTCCCGCGGCGAGGTCGATCTGTGACAGCCCACGCTGACGACGCTGCTCTCGCACGTCATTCTTCATGATGTAAAGGGTACTTAACATCACCTCGAATGTCAAGGTCCATTGACATTTGCTCCGACCGCGTACGACGAGTCATGACCGACCGGCCGCACGGCGGGTACGTCAGCGCCCGTCGCCGACTTCTAACACCACCTCGACGAGGTCACCGAGTTCGATGTCTTCGGCCTTTCGCACTGCCGCCTTGAGCGGGACCAGATAGGCATCGTTCTTCGGAAAGAGCGACGTCGTCCACGTGGTGTCGCCGATCCGTGCGGTCACCGGGATAACGCCCCAGCCGTAGGTCACGAGATTCGACACCGCCCGTAACTCGGTGCTCTCACCGTCCGGCACCGTGACGAAGTGAAATGGTGAGGGACCGCGCCAGAACCACACTTCGCCCGCAAAACTAAGTCGCACGAGTTCGCGCCGCCCAATCAACCGGCGATCGAGGGCCACTCGTACCCATCGTGGCGATATCGCTGCCCACGAACTGTTCGACCTACTTCTTGGCGGTGGACTTGTTATAAAGCGCCGCCGCGCGCACGAGCGCCTTGAGGGCTTTCACGTTGATCACGTCACCCTCGTGAAAGTCAATGGCGCGCCGCACGTTGCCCTCGAGACTGGAATTGAAGAGTTTCGCTGGATCGTCGAGTGACGCGCCCTTGGCGAAGGTCAACTTCACGACACTTTTGTAGCTTTCGCCGGTGCAGATCATCCCGTCGTGGTACCACACTGGTACCCCGCGCCACTTCCACTCCTCGACCACGTCGGGAAGGGTCTCGCGAATCAACGAGCGCAGTCGGCTCAGCGTGGCTCCACGCCAATCGGTCAGTTCCGCAATTCGCGCATCTATCAACTGAGACGGTGACAAGGAGTTCTTTGAATCGTTCACTGTTCGGGCCCCTCACTTCCTTCATCTCACCAGTTCGCCAGGTGGAGGCAACTCCACGGTGCTGAGATTATCCGGCCCGGAAGCCACCGTTGATTGCTCGCGGCTACAGCGCCCTTAGCCCATTGCTCCGCCTAACGAAGGTCGTAGCGCACCGAGGTTCGTTGACCGTGCGCGAAAATGATGATGAATCGAAAGACGCCTGAACGCAGGCCCGGAACGCCGACGGCGCGAACCGTCAGCACACGACCGTTGTCGCGCAGGACGACCGCACTCACGCCAACCAGGTTGCTCACGATGAGTGGTCGCCCGTAGAACCCCGAGCCAACGATCTTCGTAGTGACGGCGTGTCCCGACAACACCGCGTTGTCGACCCGCCTGGCGTGTGGCGAAAGTGCCGCGATTGTCACCGTGGTCGCCAGCGACGACGCGGCGGAATAGGTGCCGTCCGCGGCCTTCTCCGCGGTGACGACGCAGGTGCCCGCTCGCGCGCTCGTCAAGGTGTCGCCGGTGATCACACAGTCTGCGGTACCTGGTGACGTGACGAAATAGGTGAGAGCACCGTCACCCGATCCTCCGACCGTGGTCAATACGAGGGGGTGACGAAAGGTGCCAGTCGTGCTGGTGATGGTGATGGCTCCTTGTGAGATGGGGTTTCCGGAGCCCACGGTGATGGACTGCTTGACCTCGGGGGCGGCGGCGAATGCCCCGTTACCGGGATCGTTGAACTCCACGACGCACACGCCGTTGCCGGTGAACGTGACCTTGGCGTTGCTGATCGAACAACCCGTCGAGCTGCTGTTGAGGGTGATCTCCACCTTGTCGCCGGAGGTCGCCGAACCGGAGGGTGAATACGTGGCGTGAATCGTTCCAGCGGCGGGCGGCGTGCTGACCGAGATCGTATTGGCGCTGTAGACCTTGACGGACCTTTGGACCTGGTCAGCGGCGGCGAAGGCCCCGTTGCCGGGATCGTTGAAATTAACCTTGCACGTCCCCGAACCCGAGAAGTCAACCCAACCGTCGTTGAGCGCGCAACCGGTCGAATACTTATCCAAGGTGATGACGACCTTGTCCCCGGACGTCGCGTTCGCCCCGGGTGCGTACGAACCCCCCGCGCTCCCGGCGTCGGGAAACGTACTCGTGGTGATGGAGTTCTCGGCGTACACGGTGATGCTTTGGGAGACCTGGGTGGCCGCGGCGTAGGTGCTGTTGCCCGCGTCGTTGAAGTCGACCACGCACGTCCCCGAGCCCGTGAAGGTTACTTTCCCGTCACCGAGGGAGCACCCCGACGAACTCTTGTCGAGCGAGATGACCACGGTGTCGCCGGACGCGGCACTGGCGCTGGGCGTGTAGGTCCCGTGGTCACTGCCCGCCGACGGTGCACTACTCGCGCTTATCGAGTTGGGCTTCGTCCCCGCGGCGGCGGCCAGGGTCAACGGCAGTGCGCTGACCGCGAGGGCGACGGCTACCGCGACCCCGGTCTTGAACCCGCGACCTCGAAAGGATGGGCCACCACGTCGCTGCTGGAGATACGAATGAGGTTTCATACGCCCAGCCTTCACGCGAGCGACCCCCGATGCAGGACACCACCAAACATCTCAGCATTCACACAAACAACACCACACCCCAACTCTCATCAGGAGTTTGGCCCCGTTACGCGCACCGACACCCCGCGATTTCCCAGGAACCTCTAAGCCGTAAGGATCACCTTCTCCCCCAGCCACGTAACTTCACCTTTCCCGAAAGCGAAGTGACGAAGTAGCGCACTTCGAGAGGAGTGCCGCGATCACTTATCGAGTTCCGCCAATACCTCGCCGATGATCTTCGTCATCTTGTGTGACGGGAGCGGTTCGCCACCTTCGGCCTGGGCTACCTCATCAGAAAAGGCTTCGACGGAATGAGTTCCCCCGATGAGCACGTGTCGCAGCGCTTCGCCGCTCGCTTCGGAGTCGCTGACGTCCTTGAGTGCTCCGGCGACGTCGTGAGTGGGTGACTCGGCGACTGTGTGTACCACGTTCATCGCTTCTTCACGCCCGCTCGCCGTTGACACCGCGGGAGCGCGATCGGGATTCTGCTGGAGATCCCACTCGGCGAGCGCTTCGTTGTAGCCTCCTTCGCCGGGGTGTAACAAACGCGTCGTCGGCTCAGCCACGACGTCAGTGTCGCCACCAATGGGCGAAACGACCGCGTCGTCGCCGTCGTGGTGTCGCCCCTCCGGAATCGGCACAACCAGGCTTCCGTCGGGATTTCGGGTGATCTCCATAGTGCGACTCCTCATGGACAGTTTGTCGACCCCGACACTCTCAACCTAAAGGGTTCGCCCAGAAGACGTTCCTGGTCGACTCAGGGCGCGAGAGGTCGCGGTGGTGCATTGGCTGTCGCTGATACGGACTGAGGCACGGTCACCGCGACGTCAAAGCAGTTCCAGATGTCAAGATGTGAAGATGAGCGACCAGCGAATAGAAGTCCAGCGCACCATATCCGTACCCCCTGAGGTGATCTTTTCAATCCTGTCCGATCCCAACGGGCACGTGCAGATCGATGCGTCTGGCATGTTGATGAGCGCCGAGGGTCCTCGCGTGACCGCAGTCGGCGACGCGTTCCTCGTGCACATGGACCGCGAAGCGCTGAACGACATTCCCCTGGGCCAGTACACGGTGTCCATCAAGATCGTGCGATTCGTGAAGGATCGAGAGATCGCCTGGACGATTGAGCACCCGTCGATCAATCCCCCCATGGGCTACATCTACGGTTACCTCCTCGAGCCGGTTGACGGAGGAACTTTGGTGACCAGCTACTACGACTGGTCGGACGTTCCCGACGTACACCGCGCGCGCATCAACTTCCCCGTGATCCCCGAGACGTCATTGCGCGCCACGCTCGGCATCTTGGCGCGTACCGCAGTTGTAGCTTGACTTCCTGACTCGAAGAGCTGGCATGGGCAAAGTCCATCGTTGGTTAGATGGCAGACGGAACCGTTTCATCCCGAGAATGAGAGACGGGTGGTGGTCTGCGAAAAGCTTTCACGAAGGTAAAGCACTCTTCGCCATCGTCCCTCATTGGTCGTTCCGCGAGAACCACGGTGTTCGTTGAGAACCGCTATGCCCCGTGGTTTATAGTCAGCGATGAGGGGGTCGTCGTCGAGTCGCTCTCGAAGATCAGGGGGGCCCGGAATGACCATCACCCATCGTTCAATCACGACCAACGGCATCACGATGCATGTCGCCGAAGCCGGCGAGGGGCCGTTGGTCTTGTTGCTCCACGGTTTCCCTGAACTGTGGTACTCCTATCGACATCAGTTGGAAGCCCTGGCGGCCGCCGGTTTCCACGCCGTGGCACCCGACCAACGGGGATACGGTACGACGGACTCCCCTGACGAGGTCGGACAGTTCACGATGTTGCATCTCGTCGGGGACGTCGTCGGACTGCTGGCCGCACTCGGCGAGGAACACTGCGTCGTCGTCGGACACGACTGGGGCTCTCCGGTGGCGGCCAACCTCGCGGTGCTGCGTCCGGATCTTGTTCGTGGCGTGGTGCTCTTGAGCGTGCCGTACCTCCCCCGTGGCGACACCGACGTGCTCACTGCGCTCACCGGGCTCCTCGGGCCGACTAACTACCAGGTCTACTTCCAAGAGCCCGGCGTTGCCGAAGCCGCCCTCGAGGCGAACGTGCACGACTCGATGCTCGGCTCGCTGTTCGGACTCTCCGGCAACGCCGCCGAACTCGCGGACAGCGGCACGTCGATGCTCCCCCTACCCGTACCCGACGGTCCACTGCCCGGCTGGCTTACCGAAGGCGATGTGGCCTACTTCACCACGGAGTTCGAGCGAACGGGTTTCCGCGGCGCCCTGAACTGGTACCGCACGTCGAAGGAAAACTGGGAACTCATGGGCGCCTGGCGCAACGCGCCGCTGTTGCCCCCGTCCTTGTTCATCGGCGGTGACCGCGACATCGTGTACCACTGGCCCGGATTCTCCGACCTGGTGCCGATACTCCGCGACATTTCGATGCCCAACCTCACGAAATCGGTCGTGCTCGAAGGTTGTGGACACTGGACTCAACAAGAACGACCTATTGAAGTCAACGAACTGTTGACGGAGTTCCTCGCCCATCTTCCTCGGTAGGGCCCCGACTGAGCCCGTCAGCCTTCGAGTCGGCCGTCACGAAACCTCACGATGGTGGATCAGTCGACGACGTTCAGCCCAGGTTGAAGATGACCGTCACCGTGGTCGAAACGGTTTTGCGAATGGTCGTCGTGTCGTAGACCCCTCCGCTGGAGACCTCGACGGAGCCTACGGCGTTGACTTGGAAAGGTCCACTCTTTGCGCTGCGAACCGATCCGACCGACCCGCCCGTGGCAGACGTGAGGGCGACGGCCCTCGCCTTCGCGTCTCGCACCGCCGCGGCAATCAGCCGGGGTCGGAGCTTCGCCAGGTTGCTCACGTAGTACTGCGGCCCAGAAGAGTCGATGTTGGCACCGGTCTCGAGAACCTGTCCAATCCCTTGGCTCAGCTTCTGGATGAGGTAGACGTTGTTCGAGTTGACCGTGATATTTCGGCTCGCCTGGTAGTTGAGGATCTTGCCGGTCGGATTGCCGTTCACGTACTGCTCGTTATTTGAAGTGGACACGCCACTCAACACCAGTTTTGAGACGTCGATCCCACCACTCTCGAGGTAAGCGCTCAGCGACTTCACGTCCGCGGCCACCATCGAGACCGCTTGTTGCGCGGTAGGGGCGATCTCCTGCGCCGTCAAGGTCCAAATCACTTGGTTCGCGGACACCGCCGCCGACGCCTCGCCGGTGATCGTGATGCCGGTATCGCTACCTCGTACCGAGAACCCTCGTCCAACGGCGACCAATCCAATCACGAGGGCCACCGCGATGAGTAGTGAGCTGATCATCAACGCCAGGCCGGTTGACACGCTTCGTTTCTGATCCGTCACGACGTCACACTACGTCAACCAACGATGCTCGAGCCGCGTTCGGTGCCGGTCTCTACGAGGAATAGCCCCCCCCCGATCCTCATCGCAGCCTTGAATCGGCCGATGTCGTCGACGCAGTCTGGCGGACACTACTTCACCGTGCATCTCGCCGGTACGGACCTCCCGGTTCGACTGCGGGTTCGCACTGGCCCCGTGAGCACCTTTCGTCAGCAGGGAAACGCCAACGACGGTCCCGCGATCATCCCAATCGGCATCGGATTCGATCGGCCCCAGTTCGCAGCAGGGCGCGGAGTGCTGGTGCCGAAACGGGCTCAACGATGAGCGTGAGCGAACCGCGCGAGTCATAGACGTCGGCCGCCCGCATCGGTGCCATCACTCTCACAGCCGAGAACGTCCTACCGAGGCACCGGTCCAATCGAAGGGAGCGCTGATGCGACCTAAGCGATCTGCCCGTTTCACAACGGAACTCCGTCATGCGATGATCGGGGTGAGTGTGGCAATGACAACTGTCGTGCCGCTCATTGGCTTGAACGGGGTCGGAGCGGTGAGCGAGTCCTCGACGACCGGAACATCGGACGTGACCCTCGCGGCGCATGCGTCACTCGTCTGTGGCCCGGTGACCTTCGAATGGGCCACCGGTCAACCCCTGAGGTACTTCGAAGTTAACGCGACCGGCGTTAGCTGCGTCGTTGCGAAGGCGGTTGTCGCCAAGGGTGCAAAGTGGCACGGGGTGCCGCCAGCGGGCAGGACGTTCCTCGGTACAGCGGTGAGGGGGCCGAACTGTGTGCCCACGTGGGGCGGCGCGGAATACTGGGTACTTGGTGAACACCCAAGGATGTTGACGTCATCACCAATGCCTTGGTGGTCTAAGCAAACGAGTTCTTGAAGGGTGTAATCCCGCGGTACCCAAGAAAGCGGCCCGGCGGACCTGCGACGTCGACGTGGCGTCTCCAGGACAGCTACGTCGCCAAGGAGTCCTCCACCACGTACGTGCCGTGGCCCTCTTTCACGAGCGAGCCCTCGAAACGTAGTACTTCGGATACCGGCATGCCCCTCTGGTTGCGGTAGTTGATCACGAGGACGTTGACGCCGACGTAGAAAGCCAGTACTTCGAAGTGCAAGTCGGGTGTGCGACGGATGCCTTCAGTCCAGTATCGCCGTAGCGCCTCCTTACCATGGACTTCACCGCTCCCACCGAGGAGTTGAATGGCGAGCGGGGAGCTAAACACAACGTCATCAGTGAAGTGGGAAAGTATGGCCTCAATGTCGTGAGCGTTCCAATCGTCCACCCACCGACCGACGAATAGCTCAGCGTCGGCGTGGTTCATAGGCGTCGATACTACGTGCAGCGTCCCAGAGTACACACCTGTGCGAGAAACTCATGTTGAAACGTGAAGGAACACTGGTGTGTTCGATTCGTCAATTCGCCAGGGTCGGGGGCACGAACTAACAGTTGTGCTACTACAACCTGGCGCATTTAGTGATGTTCCAGAACGCGGTCCACCGATGTTGAATATCGCGATTCCAGCAGTGGACATCTCTAAGAAGCGGAACACCTCGNNGGCAACTACTCGCCGACGGGCCTCACCTTGAGGCGTCGGACTGCTTCGTGGTGTCGTTCGCAACAATGTGAAGCTCGCGCGCCGCTTCTGAGATCTGCCGCGCAAGAGTGACATCCCGCTCACTCAACGCATGAACGTTGTGTGTGGTGAGTCGTATCGTCACGAACGAATACCGAAGATCAACGTCCGGATGATGATTTGCCACGTCCGCGAGTGATCCAATGACGTTGACAAACTCGACGCCTCGGGCAAATGAACCCGTCGCAAACGTAGCGATTGCCACGTTTGCCGTGACGCGCCACTCCCCCACCCCCGAAGACTCGTAAAACTGCTCTAACGTAATTGCCTCTGCCACGTACTCAACATAGGACCAATCCGGCTGCAGCACTCGGCTGAGTCCTCGATGTAGCCGTCGAGTGAAGTAATCGTCGAGAAAATCAACTTGGCCATACGTGAGAGTATTTCGCTTTGGCTCTGATGCCAAATGCCGAAGACTGAAGCATCACATCCGCCAACACGCGTTGGCGACTGACACTCCGGTACCCATTGATCCCGTGATTAGATAACACTAAAAGAACCCGGGCACTGGGTACCCCGGCTGGAGTAACCAGAACAAATGGAGAAAGTATGCGAACGCTTATCTCGATGACGTACGTTTACTCCGTGAACGCCACTTGCATGAGTGACGACAGTGAGGGATTTCGATTCATCGACGACCTACCTGACGACGACGAAGAAGAAAAACGAATAGTCGAATTCCTAGCCGGAGCAGACTTATTCATCATGGGTCGCGTCCTCTACGAGGACTTTGCGTCGCATTTCCAAGGCAAGACTGCGGCGGATCACCCGTTCGCACCTATTTACGCCGCTACGAACAAGGTGGTCTTCTCTCAGACCCTCGCGTCAGCTGATTGGGAGCGTTCGGCAATCAATCGGGGTGATCTCGTCGCGGAGGTGAAGAAACTGAAGAGTGAAGGTGACGGTTACATGATTGTGACGGGACGGGGCGGCATTCATCGGACTCTTTTGCACCATGACCTCATTGACGAATTCCGCATCACTGTTTTTCCAATGCTGTTGGGAAAGGGAAAGCAGATGTTCGAGCCCGGCGACGTTGGGGATTTCAAACCGCTTGAACTCTTGTCCTGTCGTCCCGGGACCAACGGTGTGGTCGTCCTGCACTATCGCCGACGTCGCTAATTGCGGGTCGCGTGGGCTTCGAGCCAAGGACTCGAGGCGCCTAGGCCAGAAGATGCGGAAGTCATGGGAAATTGTTCGTTTCGGAGACCCGAAGCAACGATTCTGCGACCAGACACTGGCGATTGTATTGATCAGTGTGGGTTCGTCACAGCGACCCAACACAACAGGACTGCAATCCGTCACTGGCAACTTTCAATGAACGATTCAAAGTGATGCTCAGCGGTGACAAAGTGCGGTGACACCAGGGAGATCCCTAAAAGCTGATTGATCGGCCGTAACGATTACTCGATCCGACGAGAGTGCACTCGCCGCAATGATCAAATCGTGCGCTCCCCTGGGACGCCCTTGGCGCCGCACTTCCACGAGAAGTGCGGCGTGGGCTTCCGCTACCTGTAGGTCGTAGTCAACTATCGGAACAGATGCGACGATTTCTTCGACGAG
>PLER01000052.1 GCA_003136495.1 Acidimicrobiaceae bacterium | reverse complement strand
TGATCAAGGGCGAGGACGCCTGGAGTCGTCTCGAGTTCGAGGCGGGCGTACACCGCGTGCAGCGGGTACCCGTCACCGAGGCGAAGGGCCGAGTGCACACCTCCTCGGCGACGGTGTCGGTGTTGCCCGANNTCGGCGGTGCGCATCACCCACCTCCCGACGGGCATCGTGGTGTCGATGCAGGACGAGAAGAGTCAGATTCAGAACCGAGCGAAGGCGTTGATCGTGCTGCGCTCGCGACTCTTAAAGGCCGCCCAGGACGCTCAGGCCAACGAACTCGGTGACTTGAAGCGATCCCAGCTCGGTGGCGGCGGTCGAAGTGAAAAGATCCGCACCTACAACTTCAAAGAGAACCGCGTCACCGATCACCGCATCAACATGACGACCTACGCGCTCGACTCCGTGCTCGCTGGTGACCTCGATCCTTACGTCGACGCCCTATTAGCGGACAAGCGAGCACGCCAGTTAGGCGAAAGTGACGGCCGCTGACGCCGAGTCGGTCAGCCGACTCGTGACGTCGGGGCTAGATCGCCGCGAGGCGCGCTGGCTCGTCGAGGAGTTCGGGTCCGACGACGCGGCGTTGCGAACAGCCAGCGAGCGACGACTCGCCGGCGAGCCGCTGCAGTACGTCATCGGTCACTGGCCCTTTCGCTCACTCGACCTCGACGTCGACGCGCGCGTGTTGATCCCTCGGCCCGAGACCGAGGAGTTGGTCACCCACGCGCTCGAAGAACTGTCGCGCAACGACCGAGCGACGCCGCTCATCCTCGATCTCGGCTGCGGGACCGGGGCGATCGGCCTCTCGCTCGCCGAGGAGCTCATGGCTCGCGGCGTGCGCGCGAGCGTCGTCGCGGTCGACGTGTCCCCCGACGCGCTGACCGTGGCCAGGGCCAACGCGCGAAAGCATTCCCTGCTCGCTGTCTCGTTCGTCCAGTCCGACTGGTTCGACAGTCTTGATCCCTCGTTGCGAGGTCGGATCGATCTCATCGTGGCCAATCCGCCCTACGTCGGGGCCGAGGAGTTCTCGATACTCGATCCCGTGTTGCGCTTCGAGCCACTCGGTGCGCTGGTCGCCGACGACGACCGCGGCGTGGCCGGTTTTCGGGACGTGGCCCACATCATCGCGGCGTCCTCGGCGTGGCTCAGCGACGCCGGCGCACTGATCGTGGAGCATGGCGAAGGACAAGGGGCGGCCGCGCTGTCGCTCGCCCGGGAGAGCGGTTTCGCCGACGTGGAGGACCACATCGACCTTGCGGGCCACCCGCGCGTTCTGGTGGCGCGTCGGGGATGACGCGACGACTCGACGTCGCCGAGGCGGTAGCGGCTCTTCAGCGCGGCGAGGTCGTCGCGCTGCCGACCGACACCGTCTATGGCGTCGCGGCGTCCCTGTTGAGGCCCGAGGCGGTGGCGGCGCTCTTCACGTTAAAGCGACGTCCCGAGAGTGTCGCGCTGCCCATCGTGTTGGAAGGGGCTGACGCGTTAGTGAAGCTCGGGATCACCCTCGAGGAACGCGCGACGCGACTCGCCGCGCGGTATTGGCCGGGACCTCTCACCATGGTGGTGTCGGCACCCGCGGCGCTCGCTCGCCTGGTGCGCTCGTCGCGCGACGTGGTGGGCGTGCGTGTTCCCAACGACGAGACCTTGCGGTTGCTGCTCCACGACAGCGGGCCGCTGGCGCTCACCAGTGCGAATGAACACGGCGCGCCTCCCTGCACGAGCGCGGCGGAGGTGATCGCCAGTTTCGATGGTCGTGAGGAACTCTTCGGGGTCTTCGACGACGGCGTACGCGACGCCGAGGTGTCGAGCGTGATCGACCTCTCGGGACCCGACCCGCGTGTCCTGCGACACGGGGCGATCAGTGAGGAAGAACTGCTCGACGTACTTAGGTGAGCGTGAGGTTGCCGTCGCGCACCTTCGCGCGCCGTCCAATCAACTCCTCGGTTTCGGCGCTCGCCGCGAGCGCGACGTCGAGACTGTGGCACCAGATCCGGCGCCCATCGTCACGCCGGGCCGCGGCGATGAGCCGCTTCGGCGAAGCGTCTCGCTCGTGGGTGACGGTGTAGGTCTCGACGGTGACCTCGCCGTCAACTTTGGCGCTGACGGCGCGAGGGAGCGCGTCGACCTCCGCCTGCGCGTTGCACCAGAGGAACCCCCGCGGCGGCGGCGACGTGGCGTAGGTTCCCCACGCGTGTTTGGTCGAGAACCAACCGAGCGCGGTGACGAGTCCTTGACTCGTCGGGTCACTCCGCAGACGCTCGACCATCGTCGCGATCGAGTGCGTGACGTAGTTGTTCCCGGGTCCGCCCCCGAAGGTCAATCCGCCCGTCACCGTCGGGATCCGCGAGGCGTCAAGGGGATCGAGGCCGAGGACGTCACACGCCGTTTGGACGACGGTCGGAAAGCAGCTGTAGAGGTCGAGGTGGACGAGCGAGTCCGCCTCGACCCCGGCGTCGCGGAGTGAGCGCCAGATGGCGGCCATGGCGGGCGAGTCGTCGAGGACCGGTCGCTCGGAGACGAACCAGTGATCGTTCGCGTCGGCGCCGGTTTGGGGAAAGACCATCAACTCATCGGCGACCCCGAGGGTACGGGCGAGCTCGAGGCTCGTCATGATGAAGGCGGCGCCCATGTCGACGGGTTGGTTGGCGACCAGAAGCTTCGTGTAGGGGAACGCGATCATTCGATTGGTCGCCGAGGGTGTGATGATCGCCTCGGCCGAGGGGGCGTCGCGGAGCCAGGCGTACGGGTTCGTGGCGGCGACCTTGGCGAAGTTCGCCCAGAGCGCTCCGAGGCGCTCTCGGTGTTCGCCGATCGACCAACCGTGGCGAGCGCGACGCGCGTTCTCGAAGAGGGGGTAGACCTCGATCGGCAACGTCAGTCCCTGGCGGTACTCCTCTTCGGTGAAGGGGATCCGGTCCTCACCGACCATCTCGGGCGTAGGGACGTCGTCGCCTTGGGTCGCCCAATCGACCCGTCGACCTTCGCGGCGCGCCAGCGCGCGCGCGTACATCGCTTCGGCCCCGACGACGGCGACGGCGTCCATTTCACCTTTCGCGATGCGCCGGGCCGATTCGTGAACCAGGAGTTGCGGCAGATTGCCCCCAGTCGGAGTGAGTCGCGTTCGCACGTTCGCACGGTTCAGCTCTTCCGCGACCAGTCGAGCGGGATCGCGCGGGTGCCAGGTAAAGGAGCCGATCGCGACCAACTCCTCGAGACGATCGAGCAGTGCTCCTCCGACACCGGCGTCCTCGGCCGCCGCCGAGAGTGCACCCGTCATGAGCGACAGTGGCGTCGGTCGATCCTCGTAGCGAGGGTGATCTCCCGGCCGCACGGTGACTTGGCCGACTCCGACGATCACTGGTGTCCTGGGGTCGACGCTCACGCTCAGTAGTCTTGCCGCTCTTCGATTCCCGACGGGCCCCCGGGTAAGGTTGGGCCAATGCGCATTGTTCTCGGCTCGGACCACGCCGGCTACGACCTCAAGACGTTGTTGAAGGGTTCGCTCGTGGCCTGGGGCTACGAGGTCCTCGACCTCGGTGCCGCGAGCGCCACCGTGCCCGTTGACTACCCCGACTACGGCGCCGCCGTCGGCCGGGCCGTCGTCGCCGGTGACGCGCAACTCGGTGTGGCCTGCTGTGGCTCGGGTATCGGGATCGCCATGGCCGCCAACAAGGTACCGGGCGTGCGCGCGGCGGTCGTCCACGACGTGACCTCGGGCCATCTCGCCCGAGAGCACAACCACGCCAACGTGCTCTGCATGGGCGGTCGACTGATTGGCACGACGGTCGCGGTCGAGACCCTGAAGGCCTGGCTGGACGCGACGCCCGAGGCGCGCCACGAGCCGCGCATCGAAAAGCTCGCCGCCCTGGACGCCGAGTACGCGGAGAAACGGTAACGATGCCCTCACCCTTTGACGCCTGGATCACCAACGACGACGAGGTCACGACCCTGCTCGCGCGGGACTGGGATCGCCAGACCACGACCATCCAGCTCATCGCGAGCGAGAACTTCGCCTCGCCCGCGGTATTGGCGGCGACCGGGTCGATACTGACCAACAAGTACGCCGAGGGGTACCCGGGACGGCGCTACTACGGCGGGAACTACGTCGTTGACGAGGTGGAAGACCTCGCGCGCCGTCGCTTGACCGCGCTCTTCGGCGCCGACCACGCGAACGTCCAGCCCCACAGCGGCGCCAACGCGAACGTCGCGGTCTACGAAGCACTCTTGGAGCCCGGGGACACGATCCTCGCGATGCGCCTCGACCAGGGTGGTCACCTCACGCACGGCTCGCCGGCCTCGATCACCTCGAAGTTCTGGCACTTCGTCTCCTACGGCGTGACCCCGCGCTCCGACGACCCCGAGACGCCCGGCGAGCTCATTGACTTTGACAACGTGCGCGACCTCGCCGTCGAACATCGCCCCAAGCTGATCGTCGCGGGTGCCACGGCGTACTCGCGACACATCGATCCCGCACCCTTTCGAGAGATCGCCGACGAAGTGGGCGCGTTGTTGATGTTCGACTCGGCGCACGTCGCGGGGCTCATCGCCGGAGGTTCACACCCCAATCCGGTGCCCTACGCCGACGTCGTGGCCTTCACGACGCACAAGACCCTGCGCGGTCCGAGGGGTGGTGCGATCGTCTGTCGCGAAGAGCACGCGAAGAAGATCGACTCCGCGGTCTTCCCCGGGCAACAAGGCGGCCCCCTCGAGCACGCGATCGCCGCGAAGGCCGTCGCGTTTCGAGAGGCGAGCCTGCCGAGTTTTTCGCGCTACACCGAGCAGATCGTGGCCAACGCGCGGGCCTTCGCCAACGCGCTCGCCAACGAGGGATTCCGACTGGTCTCGGGCGGTACGGACAACCACATGGTGCTCTTGGACCTACGCGAGTTCGACAGTGAGTTAACCGGCAAGGTCGCTCAAGAGGTGCTCGACCGCGCGGGGATCACCACGAATCGCAACACGATCCCCGACGACCCGCGAAGTCCCTTCATCACCTCAGGTCTGCGCGTCGGCACCGCCGCCGAGACGACCGCCGGCATGGGCGAGGCGGAGTTCGAGACGATCGCCGGATTGATGTCGCGCGCGTTGCGCAAGCGCGACGACGAGCTGGCGCTGGTGGAGGTGCGCAACGACGTGGCCGCCCTCTGCGCCACGTTCAACCCGTACGAGAACTTCACGAAGTAACTGATGGGCGATATCGTCGCGTACCTGGTGGTCGCGTTGGTGGGTGCCGTCGTCACCCTCGTGGCGAATCGACCGGCGCGGGCGATCTCGCTGCGCGTGGGTTACACGGCTCTGCCCGACGATCGCAAGGTGCACACCCGCGTCACGCCCTACGGCGGCGGGGGAGCGATGCTGATTGGGTTCTGCGTCGCGCTGCTCTTCGCCTTCCTCAATCCGACGCTGCGCCACGTCATCACGTCGTCGCACGAGATGATCGGCGTGCTCCTCGCCACCGGCGTCATCTTTGTCGTCGGCGTGGTGGACGACTTTCGCGACATGAGCGCCCCAGCGAAGGTCGCCGGTCAGTTCCTCGCCGCGTCGATCCTCTACTTCAGCGGGGCGACGATGTACCAGTTGAAGTTGCCCTTCGCCGGTTTCGTCGTCCTGGGACCGTCGATCCTGCCGCTGGTCACCGCCATCTGGGTCTTCGCGCTCTGTAACGCGGTGAATCTGATCGACGGGCTGGACGGACTCGCGGCGGGCATCGTCGCGATCGCCTCGGGCACGCTGTGTGTCTACGGGCTGCGCTTAGAGACCCTCGGACTTCTCCCCGCGACGAACGTCGGACCACTGATCGCGGCCCTGACGTGCGGTATCTGCATCGGGTTCCTACGCGACAACTTTCATCCGGCCAAGCTCTTCATGGGCGACGCCGGGGCGTTGATGCTCGGCGTGTTGATGAGCGCCTCGACGATGGT
>PLER01000011.1 GCA_003136495.1 Acidimicrobiaceae bacterium | reverse complement strand
CCAACTTTCCCGGGGCGAATCAATTGTCAGCGTCCCGTTTGTAGTGCTGACAAATTCAGCCGGAATCAGCCAGTCAACTCGCACCCTATCTACTTTTTACTATTTGTCGATGCAATTCGGGATGAATCTACCGGGGCGGGCCGCATCAACGGGACGTTCGGTGCCTCCACCTGGCGCTTGATGAAATCGAAAACGATTGGGCTCATGTGTTAATCCTATATACCTCCGGCTAATTGCGTCCGGTCAACAAAAAGTTGCAGAAACGGTAGAATTGGTTCATGCCCCGCGACGCCTTTGAAGGCTACGACGAGCCAGTCAACATAGACATGGAGCCAGAAGAGGCGCTGAAACTATTGCTCGCCACGGAGCCGAGTGCCGACGCTATTGAACCCGTACTAGACGCCTAGTGCGCTTCGTTTTCATCTTGGGGAAGCGGTATTTCCCAATAAGTAATCCATATTGGGGGAGGGTCAGCAACTGGGTTGAACCCCTCTTTGATGGGGAGCATCCTGCAACGCTCAATCAACCGTGTCAACAATTCTGTTGTCTCTCGAAACCCCCCAATAACTGAAACGAGATGGTTTGGAGGCATCAGTACGATGCTCTGATCTAAGCCCCAGGTCTCTTGGACAAACTCAAACACCGCACCGGCCCAAGCTTCGTATTGCTCCTGCGATGACGTTCCATCAAGAGACATCCGGGCACCCCGCAAATGAAATCGAGCGAGCATAGCCTCGGCAGTTTCGCGCAAATGCCTTCTTTTCAATTGTGCTCGACGACCGGGCAGGGGGAGCCGCTCATTTGACACCGCGATGAGCGCGTAAACACCCAAGATCATCATTACGAGTGCCCCTGCCCAGGGCCACCACAGCGCGGTCAAATCCCGAGAGGGCGGTGCTGCGACAGCGATGAAGGTCCAATCGCTTAACACGACAATCCCCGAGATGAGAAGGGCGACCCCGAGAGCGCCCCATAAGGCTCTGTGCTCGGAATCTTCCATAGCAAAACCATACTCCGTATTGGGTTTGTCATGTTACACGTCGCCACGAAACCTCATCGAGTGGGTCACGCGATGGTGGTGTGCGATAAGGTGACACCAGTTGGGACCAATGTTCCAACAGTCGCTCTGGACCTCGGCGGCGGATGCCAAAAATGGCGATTACGTGCCCGAGGAGATTCAGTGAGACGTTTGTCGCACCCCAACGCTGAAGTGTTCAATCCGTTCGTCCGCGATGCCATTCGCGAAGACGGCCCGTTACCTCGAACCGTAGTCTCGAACATCAACCGGTAATGGACGTCACCGCACAGGACGCGACCGGCGTAGCGGGCGCGGGACGCGCGAAGAAGGTCGGTCTCGTCTCGGCACTGGCGTTCGCGGTGGGGGCGATGATCGGCGGCGGGGTGTTCACCCTATCGGGTACCGCGATTGACCGGGCCGGATCGGGTGCGCTCATCAGTTACGCGCTTGCCGGAGTGATCATGCTGTTCTCAGCGTTGTCGTTCGTCGCGATCGCCGCGCGTGCGAAGCCCGACGAGTCTGGCTACGGCGCCATCACCGTCCTGCTGGGGCGTCCGTGGCGCTTCTTGGTGATGTGGGGCTTCTACCTGAACGCCCTAGCCGCGGTGGCGTTCCTGGCGGACTCCTTTGGTTCCTATCTGCATGGTTACTTTCTGCACTCCTTCACCACTATCGAAGCCGGAACTGTGTGTATCGCGCTGCTCGTCGGGCTCAACCTGGGACCGGCCGTGTGGGTCGGGCGCGCCGAGACGTGGGTCGTCGCTATCAAGCTCGGGTTGCTGCTCGTGTTCATTGGCTGGGGGTTGTCGTCCTTCTCACCCGCGCACTTCTCGCCCTTCGCCCCGCACGGCTCGACGTCGATCCTCACCACGAGTGCCCTGTTGTTCACCGCGTACACCGGCTTCAACGTCGTCACCAACATCGCGCCCTCGCTGCGCGACCCTGAAAAAACGGTGCCCCGGGCGGTCCTGGGAGCGGTGTTGATCTCGGTGGCGATGTACATGCTCGTGGTCGTCGCGATGCTCCAGAGTGGCATCTCGCACTTCGGCCTCGCCGGCGTCAGTCAAGCGGCGAACCACCTGATGGGCTCGTGGGGTGGTCAACTCGTCGCCTTCGCCGCGTGCTTGTCAACCCTGTCGGGCGCCAACGCGGTGATGCTCGGCGGCAGTGAGATCGCCTTGCGTCTGGTGGTTGACGCGGACATTCCGGCATTCTTCGGCAAGACCACGAAGAACGGCTTCCCCTGGATGAGCGTCGGTCTGATCGGCGTCATTGCTCTCGTGCTCGTGCGGTTCACGAGCATCATCGACGTCATCGTCCTGTGCAACATCGTCGCGCTGGCCGCGATGGTGATCGTCAACGCGTCCGCGGCCGTGCTCGCTCACCGGGGCTTTCCTGGTTCCGGGTACCGCATTCCCGGTGGACCAGTGATCCCGATTGTCGCCGGGATCGCCTGCGTCGTCCAATTCTTCTCCTACAGCCTCGTCCAACTCGGAGCCGCTGCGCTGGCGATGCTGGTTGGCTTCGCGCTCTACGCCTTTCGCGGTTACGGACGCAATCTCTCCACCGAAGAGGCTCGCGAGAAGTTGCGCGAGTCGATTCGCGACCTCGAGACGCCGCTGGGTCGAGCCCTGCTGCACCCATTTCTTCACCGCCACATCCCCGCCCTAGATAGGAGCAATTAAATGTCAGGCAAGACCACCACGCTTCACTCACACACTGGCGCTACGACATGAGCGTCGCCGCGACGAATCCCTCTGAGGCGGCGGGCACGTTGGCCGCGCCGCTGCGCATCGTGGCCAAGCGCAACGTCATCTCCTGGAAGACGATGACGTTCATGACCGTCTCGGTGGTGTGCAGCCTGCGCGCCGCCCCGACCATGGCGGTCTTCGGCTTGGGCTCGATCCTCCTCTACGCCATACCTGCAGTGTTGTTCTTCGTGCCCGAGACTCTGATCTCGGCCGAACTCGCATCGGCCTGGCCGGGTGGCATCTACCGATGGGTCACCGAGGCGTTCGGTCCCAAGATCGGACTCTTGGCGGTGTGGTGCCAGTACGCGCAGACAATTTTCTACTACCCGGCGTTGCTCGCCTACGTGGCGAGCACCCTCGCCTACGTCGTCGATCCGAGACTGGCCAGCAGCGGGATGTTCACCGCAATCGTGATCATCGGGGTCTACTGGGCCGCGGCGATCATCTCGGGTCGAGGGATGAAGGCGGTCTCGGGACTGTCGAGCGCCGGCAGCATCATCGGAACGATCATTCCGGGCATCGTGCTCGTCGGACTGGGCATTGCCTACCTCGCCGGAGGGCACGCGTCGGCCGCTCCGATGCACGTGCACGACTTGTTGCCCGCCTGGGCCGGGATCGCGAGTCTCGTGCTCGTGGTGAACAACGTCCTCTCCTTTGATGGGATGGAGGTCAACGCGGTGCACGTGTCGGAGTTGAAGGACCCCAAGCGCGAATTCCCCAGGGTGATGTTCTGGTCCATCGGCATCTGCATGCTGGTCTTCATCCTCTCGGCCCTGGCGGTCGCCTGGGTAGTTCCCAACAGCACGGTCAGCCTGACGGCCGGCGTGATGCAGGCCTTCAGCAACTTGTTCGGCGTGTTCCACCTCGGTTTCATGACACCGGTCGTGGGAGTGATGATTATCCTCGCGATGTTGAGCGGAATGATCGCCTGGCTGGCCGGTCCCTCGACGGGGTTGCTCCTGATCGGTCGCGAGGAGGGGTTCATACCTCCTTACTTCCAGAAGCTCAACAAGCAGGGCATGCAGATGAACATCTTCATCTGGCAAGGGATCATCACGTCGATCATCGCGTGTCTCTACGCGTTCATTCCCGTCGTCTCTGACGCGTACTGGATCTTCGAGGTGATGACCATCCAGATATATCTCGTCATGTACTTGTTGATGTATCTCTCGGCCATGAAGTTGCGCAAGTCACAACCCGATCGTCCGCGCGGATACCGCACTCCGGCGCTCAGGACGATGTGTGGTATGGGGATCTTCACGACGGTGGCGGCGTTCTTCTTGGGCTTCGACCCACCATCACAGTTCCACAGTGGTGGCACGCTCGTCTACATATTGATCGTGGCGGGCGGCGTCGGGATCATGGGTCCCGGGGCGGCACTGCTGCTCGACAAGATCAAGAAGCCCCACTGGAAGACCTTCCAGTCCAGTACCGGAATGAGCGCGTTCGCCACCAGTTCCACGGACGCAAAGGAGTAGGTGATGATTCAAGAACTCGACATTTCGTCACCCGTCGGCGAGCACCCCATCCCCGAGCGACACGCTTACACCCATAACAACCGCTCGCTCTACGCATTTACTGCGGTCTTCATCGCCGTGCTCATCATCGTCAGTTTCGTGACCTTCACTCGACCGACGAACAACGCGACGGCGACCACGAAGGCGGTCGCGTTGGAGACTCTCTTAAAGAAGGAGGGATTGCCGCTGCCCACGAGTTTGAGTGAGATCTCGAACTCACTGGGCACGAGTGCCGCGGGAGTCTGCGACACCTCGGGCTACAACTTGACCGACGCGATCTTCAACCAGCAATTCAGTGTCGGGGCGACCGCGGGACGCACGCTACCGGTCGAACGAGAGGTCCTCGATGGTCAGTTGGCGATCCTCGACACGTACTGCCCCGGTCGGGTGAGCGCCTTCGTGCGGCATTTTCACGCCTACGACCTCTATCAGTTGAGCCGACCATGACCGTTCGTTCACTTCAGAATGATTCCACCAGGGCGCACGACCACGCTCGAGAGTGGCCCCGAGGGTCGGCATCATTAACGAAGTATCCATCGCTGCTCGAACCTTCGAGTCGCCACGACCTAAAGAGGTAGGACCCATGTGCACAACACTCATCATCACCAAGGGAGCGATGGCCGACGGTTCAATGGTCGTCACCCACTCTGACGACGACGAACTCGGCGACCAGACGCTCATCCGGGTCCCGGCGCAGGATCACGCGCCCGGCGCCACCCGCGACATCTTGCGCGAGCACTACCTGCACCCTCGGATCGTCTCGTCTGAGCGCGGTCCCGGGTATCAACCAGCGCCGGGCACGGTCCCCTCGTGGGCCCTGCCGCTCGGGAGTATTGCCCAACCTGCGCACACCTACGCGTACTTCGACGGCAATTACGCAATCATGAACGAGCACAACCTGATGATCGGTGAGTGCACGAATGGCACGAAGTACGAGCCCGAAGCGGTCTCGGTCGCCGAGGCGCAGGAGCGTGGAATCCACGTGCGTCTGCTCTATAGCCAAGAACTCTCTCGCATCGCTCTCGAGCGCTGTGTCTCGGCCCGCGACGCGGTGGTGATGATGGGGGAGCTCATCGAGGAGTACGGACTCTATTCGACCGGTGAGACGCTCCTGGTCGCCGACGAGGACGAGGCGTGGGTCTTTGAGATGTGCGCGCTGCCCGATGACATCTATCACTCCGCCTGGGTGGCCCAGCAAGTCCCCGACGGTGAGATCTTCGTGGCGGCGAACGAGTTCCGCATCCGTGGGGTGTGGCCGACCGACGCGGACCTCCCGGTTCCCCCGGGCAAGCCACCTGTTCAGCTGTACTCGAAATTCCTCTTCCCGGGTCTCGAGAGACTCGGCTGGTGGGACCAGTCGTCGACCCCGGGTTTCTTGGACTGGCTCCCGGCCGTCAGCGCGGGTGAATACAACCACCCCTATTATTCGCTGCGACGGGTGTGGCGCGTGCTCGACCGGGTCAATCCCGACCTGGCGCTCAGCCCGTGGGTGACGCGCGGCTACTCCGACCCGGCCGATGGTGGGTACGCCACCGATTATCCCTTCTCCATCCGTCCCGCTCGTCCCCTGCAACTCGAAGAGGTCTTCGACCTCTACCGGGACCATTACGAGGGGACGCAGTTCGACCTCACCAGGGGCATCGCCGCGGGTCCCTACGGCGATCCCCACCGGTTCGCGGGTCCCTACGACGGTGCGCAGAACGATGTCGGTGGTCAGTTGCACCGATCGGGCGCGTGGGAGCGGCCGGTCTCGGTGTTCTACCAGGGTTACACCTACGTCAACCAGATCCGTCCGGGCGTACCCGAAGCGAACAAGGGACTCTGCTGGTTCGGACCCGACGTCTCCAAGACCACGTGCTTCGTTCCATTCTCATCCAAGATGGCGAGTCTGCCGGTCGAGTATCAAAAAGGCAACCCGCAGTCCTACGACCGCACCTCGGCGTGGTGGGCTTTCGATTTCGTTGCCAATTGGGCCCGACTGAATTACGAACGAATGACCCGAGTGGACATCACCCCACTGCAGCGCCACCTAGAACGCGAAGGCGCTCGCCTCGTCACATCGTGCGACGCGGCCTGCGCGGGGACCGGGGACGCGACGGACCTCGTGCACGTCACCAAGTCATATAGCGAACACGCCCAGTCCGTCCTCGAGTCCTGGCACGACCTCGGGGACCGGCTGATCGCCAAGTACTCCGATGGCTACAGCAATCCCGACGACGGAGTGTCTCCGCACGCCGTGGGCTACAGCGCCGAGTGGCTGGCGCTCACTGACTATCGTGACGGACCCGTTTCGTACGGGATGCGCCTATGACGGCTCGGGTTCGTGATCGGTGTCGACGGCTGTCGAAGGGACCGGGCGAGATTGCCTGTACGCACTCCGCGGACGGGTGCCCTCTGTCGGCGCCGATCCAAAGCGACCGAGGTCGTGTCGAACGAAAGATTCTCTTTGGACGAGAGAAGCGAAGCGAGAGCGCAGAACAGTTCGCCTCTCGCCACGCCGTCATGCGTGGATTCTCGCCAGTGTCGCGGGCAGGAGTGCGTCGTGGCGATTAGAGGGTCCCCAGAACCGACGTCGAAGGATCCTTCTGCGGCCCGTGTCTCAGACGCTCACGATAGCCAGGATCTCAAGACCCTGCCTCTCGCCGAGGTCGAGAAACAGCTCGCCTCCTCGCCCCAGGGACTCACCCAGTCGGAGGCGGCCCGGCGCCTTGACCAGTACGGGGCCAATGAGATCGTCGCGAAGAAGGTCAATCAATTCCTCAAGTTCCTCGGCTACTTCTGGGGGCCGATCCCGTGGATGATCGAGGTGGCGGTCGTTCTCTCGGGAGTGTTGGGCCACTGGCCAGATTTCGCCATCATCTTCGTGCTCCTCGTCGCGAACGCCGGTATTGGTTTCTCTGAGGAGCATCAGGCCGGTAAGGCGATCGACGCGCTGAAGGCGCAACTGGCGATGAAGGCACGTGTGATGCGCGACGGCGTGTGGACGAACCCGCCAGCGAGGGAGCTCGTCCCCGGCGACGTCATCCGACTGCGTCTGGGTGACATCGTCCCCGCGGACGCCCGTCTCCTCGATGGCGACCCGGTCGAGGTCGACCAGTCGGCGCTGACCGGTGAGTCCCTGCCCGCCACGCGAGGTCCGGGGGACGCGGTGTTCTCCGCCTCCATTATTCGCCAAGGAGAGATCGGTGCCCTGGTGTACGCCACCGGCGCGAACACGTTCTTCGGCGAGACGGCAGAACTCGTCCAGGACAGCGTGACCGTGAGTCACTTCCAACGCGCGGTGCTGAAGATCGGCACGTACCTCATCATCCTGGCGGTGGCGATGGTGGCCGTCATCATCATCGTTTCGACGGTTCGCGGCGACCCCTTCTTCACGACGCTGCAATTCGCCCTCGTACTCACCGTGGCTGCTATTCCCGTGGCTATGCCAACGGTGCTCTCTGTGACCATGGCAGTCGGTGCGCGCCTACTGGCGAAGAAGCAGGCCATCGTCAGTCGACTCGTCGCGATCGAAGAACTCGCCGGAGTGGACGTGCTCTGCACGGACAAGACCGGCACCTTGACCCAGAACAAGTTGACCCTCGGCGACCCCTTCACCGTCCAGGGGGTCTCGCCCGACGACGTTATTTTGTACGCGGCGCTGGCTTCGCGCGCCGACGACAACGACACCATCGATCTCGCGGTGCTCGGTGGCCTCGCCAGCGAGAGCGCGTTGAGTGGGTACCACGTGGAGCACTTCCAGCCGTTCGAGGCGGTCGGCAAGCGCACCGAGGCCACCGTCAAGAGCGCTGACGGTTCCACCTTCAAGGTGACCAAGGGCGCCCCCCAAGTCATTCTCGCGCTCTCGAGCCTCACTGGCGAGGTGAAGGCGAATGCCGACGTTTCAATTACCTTGAAAA
>PLER01000048.1:7217-15883 GCA_003136495.1 Acidimicrobiaceae bacterium | reverse complement strand
GTTGGTCAGGTACGCCAGGTGCAGGTCACCGTTCAAGATCTCCACGTCGGCGGTCGTCGAGAGGTCCGAGGCGGTCGCCGGGCCCTCACCGCGCTTGTCGAGACGCAACGTGACGGGCTCGTCGGAGTGCACCCGCAACAACAGGTCCTTCAGGTTCAAGGTGATGTCCTGGACGTCTTCCTTCACGCCTTCGATCACGCCGAACTCGTGGAGCACCGCGTCGAACTTGACGCGCGTCGCCGCGGCGCCGGGGATCGAAGACAGCAGGGTTCGACGCAGCGAGTTGCCGAGCGTGTGACCGAAGCCGGGGTCGAGCGGTCCAATCCCGAAGGACTGGCGGTTGTTCACCTCGTCGCCGAGGGCTTCAATAGTGGGTCGTTGGATAATCAGCATGGGGACTCCTTGGGGGTATGTAGTGCGAAGGGTTACTTGGAGTACAGCTCGACGATGAGCTGCTCCTGGATGGACTCGTCAATCTGCTCGCGCTGGGGCACGACGCGGACGGTCACGGCGAAGCCGTTCTCGCCCTTTTCGAGCCAGCCCGGGACGCTGCGGTCCAAGACGTCGAGGTTGCGCTTGACGTTGAAGTTCTCTCGCGTCGCGGCCTTTAAGGTCACGACCTCGCCGGGACGCACGCGGTAAGAGGGAATGTCCACGCGCTTGCCGTTCACGCTCACGTGACCGTGACGTACGAGCTGGCGGGCTTGGGAGCGCGACGCGCCCCATCCGGCGCGGTAAGCCACGTTGTCGAGGCGCGTCTCTAGGAACTGGAGAAGGTTCGTGCCGGTCATCCCGGGGCGTCGGTTGGCCTCTTCGTAGAGATTGCGGAACTGCTTTTCCAACACGCCGTAGATGCGGCGGGCCTTCTGCTTCTCGCGCAACTGCGTCAAGTACTCCGAGCCCTGACGCTGGCGGTCTCGACCGTGCATACCCGGCGGGAAGGCGCGGATGCGTCGGTCCGAGTTCTCGGCGACCGGGCACTTCAAGGTGAAGCAGCGCTCGCCCTTGAGGTACAACTTGGTGCGTTCGCGCCGACAGAGTCGACAGACGGGTCCTGTGTAACGTGCCATGACTCTTCCTTAACCCCGACGGCGCTTCTTGGGGCGACATCCGTTGTGCGGCAGTGGGGTGACGTCCTTGATCGCCACGACTTCGATGCCGGCCGCGGCGATGGAACGGATCGCGGTCTCGCGACCCGAGCCGGGTCCGCGGACCAACACGTCGACCTTCTTCACGCCGTGCTCCATGGCCGCGCGCGCGCACTTCTCCGCGGCGAGCTGCGCCGCGTAGGGCGTGGACTTACGCGAGCCCTTAAAGCCGACCTGACCCGACGAGGCCCAGGACAAGACGTTGCCCTCGGGGTCGGTGATCGAGACAATGGTGTTGTTAAAGGAACTCTTGATGTGCGCGACGCCGAAGGCGACGTTCTTGCGTTCCTTCTTGCGGACCTTGCGAGCCGTCGTGGGTTTAGCCATTACTTGGTGACTTTCTTCTTACCGGCGACGGTACGCTTGGGTCCCTTGCGGGTGCGGGCGTTGGTGCGGGTGCGCTGACCGCGCACGGGCAGGCCCTTGCGGTGGCGAATGCCCTGAAGCGAGTTGATCTCCATCTTGCGCTTGATGTCTTGGGCGACGTCGCGACGCAGGTCACCCTCGACGGTGACGTTCTGGTCGATGAAGGTACGAAGGGAGTTGACCTCGGCTTCGGTCAAGTCCTTGACGCGCGTCGACTCGTCGATGCCGGTCGCGGCGCAGATCTTCTGTGCGATGGTGGGACCCACGCCAAAGATGTAGGTGAGGGCGATCACCACACGCTTTTCGCGTGGGATGTCGACACCAGCAATACGAGCCATCTCTTCTCCTAACCCTGGCGCTGCTTGTGGCGCGGGTTCGCTTCACAGATCACGCGAACGACCCCGGCCCGGCGGATGACCTTGCACTTTTCACAGATGGGTTTGACGCTCGCGCGAACTTTCATTGAATTACTTTCTCGATGTCGAAGAAACTGAGTTATCGGTAGCGGTAGGTGATGCGGCCGCGGGTCATGTCGTAGGGCGTAATCTCCACCTGGACCTTGTCGCCGGGCAGGATACGGATGCGGTGCATGCGCATCTTGCCCGAACTGTGCGCGAGAACGGTGTAGCCGTTCTCCAGTTCGACGCGAAACATGGCGTTGGGTAGGGGCTCAACGACGGTTCCCTCCACGGTGAACGCGTCTTCCTTTGGCTTGCTCAGGTTCTCTCTCCTTGTTACGTCACTGCGGGGCGCGCAGGAGCAGCGCTCCTGAACGGATAGACCTCAAAGCCGTGCCCCGAGGTCGGCTTTCCATTCTACCGGAAAATCTCGAAAACGCAAAAACGCGGCTTCTTTCGCGGCACATCGAGCGCCGGAGCGGACGAATAGACCAATGAAAATTCTAGTCGGCGCGCCAAGAATCCTTTACGGCGCACCCCGCGGGCGTTGCGTCGCGCGCATGAGCCACCGTCTCAGGGCGAGAGCGTCTCCGGTGGCGACGTCCGCGCAACGCACCACTCCCAGAGTTCGACCTGGTCAGCGGCAGGGTTCGTCGGTCGCGTGCGCGGCACCTTGTACTCCGAGCGCACGCGTCGATCGAGCCAGAAGTCCCCGTCGCTCGCAGCCAGCTGCGCGTCGGCGGCGAGCCAGATAATGGTGTCGGCTCCTTGAGCGGGCGAACGCAGCAGCGGCCCCATGACCCGGTGGAATCGCGGCAACGATGAGCGCACCCCCGGGGTGTCGACCCAGCCCGGGTGCATCGTCGCGAAGACCACCTCGCGCGCCGGGACCCGGCGAGCCCACTCGTGGTTCACCACGATCAGCGCGCGCTTGACCCGCGCGTAGGTCTCGACGCCGTCGTAGGGCTCCACGCCGTTGGTCAGACGAGCCAGGTCGAAGCGCTGGGTGTACATCCCTCCCGAGGAGACCGTGACCACCTTGCCGGGCGCGGCCGCGCGAAGTGACGGCAGGAGCAATTGGGTCAGCAAGAACGGGCCGAGAAGTTGAGCGGCGAGGGTGACTTCGACGCCGTCCGACGCGAAGGTCAGCGTCGGCGCAATCGCTCCCGCGTTGTGCACCAAGACGTCGAGACGCTCCGAGCGAGCGCTCATCCGCTCGGCCACGTCGCGCACCGAGTGCAGGTCTGACATATCGGCGACGAGGTACTCGACCTCACCCGAGGTACTCGCGGCGAGAATCTGCTCGCGCGCCGATCGCGCGCGCGTCTCGTCGCGGGCGATGAAGTGCACTGACGCGCCCAGTTTCGCCATCGTGATCGCACTTTCGAGTCCGAGTCCCGAGGTCGCCCCGGTGATCAACACCGACTTCTCGAGCATCGAGGACGCCGCAGTCCAGTGGAACAGGCGGCGGCGTGCGTCGTAGCCGACGCGCGTGAAACTTCCGACGACCGACGTCTCGAGCAGTTGGTCGAGGACGAGCGCGGTCGCGCTCAAGGGTTCAACGCTCGAACGAGACCGTCTCGAGCGGCGTCACCGAGTTGTTTGAAGAAGATCCCCAGCACGGGGTCGAGGACCCGAGCCACCCCCAAGAGGCCGAGGTACGCGTCGTAGGTCATCGCGGTTCCGCCCTCGCGGGACTCGACGGTGATCGTGTCGCGGGACAGAAGCCTCGGGGTCCGCGCGGTGAGCACCACTTTCCGCGGTGCCTCGTAGGTCGTGATCTCGTAGTGGAGCGCGACCCGTCGCCCCCGGAACTCCGTGACGAGGTCAAACGCCGTTCCGCCCCCCACCGGGTCCGTGCCCACCTTCGTGGCGCTGACGACGCTCGGGTCCCACTGGGCGGCGTTCGCGAAGTTCGCCATATAGGCGAAGGCCTCTTCTAAGGAAAGTGTCGAATTCACACTCGCGCGGTAACGAGCCACGAAACCCCTATTCTGAAGACGTTTTATGAGCTACGACATCCGAAACTCCGTCGGCTCCGAATCTTATGGGTAGTACTCGAGCGAGGAGTCGTACCAGGTGCGTGTCGCCATAGTCGGGACAGGGGTCGCGGGGCTCACCTGCGCGCACCTTTTGCACCCCGAACACGAAATCACCGTTTTCGAGTCATCCGCTCGGCCCGGCGGTCACGCCCACACCATCGACGTTCGAGAAGGGGGGCGCGCGCACGCCGTGGACACGGGATTCATTGTGTACAACGAACGCAACTATCCGATTTTCTCCTCCCTGCTGCGCGAGCTCGGGGTCGCCACCCGACCGAGTGACATGAGCTTCGCGGTCTCGGACGAGACCGCCGGCATCGAGTGGCGCGGCTCGTCACCCGCATCGATCTTCGCGCAGCCCGCGAACCTCGCTCGCCCCGCGTTCTTACGCATGTTGCGCGACGTCACGCGATTCAACCGCGCCGCACGCGAACTTCTCGAGCACGGCGCTGACCTCGACTACACCCTCGCGGAGTTCTTGGCCGACGGCCGATGGTCGAAGGGATTCCACGACTGGTACCTCATTCCCATGGGTTCGGCGATCTGGTCCGCGGACCCCGCCGTGTTCACGGACTTCCCCGCGGTCGCCTTTGCGCGATTCTTCTTCAATCACGGTCTGCTCGGCTTGGGGGATCGTCCCCAGTGGCGAACGATTCTCGGGGGATCCCAGACCTACGTGCGGGCCATTCTCGAGCCCTTGGGCGAGCGCGTGCGCCTGGACACCTCGGTGACGCGGGTGCAACGTACGTCGGGGGGTGTCGAGCTCGCCACGTCGCGGGGCGAGCTCGAGCCCTTCGATCACGTGGTCATAGCGACGCACTCGGATCAGGCGCTGGCGATGCTCGACGAGCCGACCGACGACGAGCGCGAGATCCTCGGCGCCATCAAGTACCGTGCCAACACCGCAACCGTGCACACCGACGACGCACTCTTACCAACTCGCCCTCGCGCTCGGGCGAGTTGGAACTGGCGCCAGGGTCGCAACGGTGCGCCACCGACGCTCACCTACGACCTCTCTCGCCTCCAGGGAATAGCCTCGACGCGGCCAATCTGTTTGACCCTCAACGGCCTCGACGCCGTTCGACCAGAGCACGTGGTGGAGACGATGGTCTACGAGCATCCGGTCTACAACGTCGAGGCGATGAAGGCCCAGCGTCGTCACGCCGAGATCGATGGACGTCGCGGGGTCTCCTTCGCGGGCGCCTACTGGGGTTACGGCTTCCACGAAGACGGCGCTCGTAGCGCCGTCGAGGTGGCGCGTCGCCTCGGGGCCTCGTGGGTCAAGGAGCAGCTGTGAAGAGCGCCCTCTACGACGGCGTGGTCACGCACCGACGCCATCCCACTGCGGCCACGGCGAACGTCGATCACGCCTTCGAACACTCGCTCACGATGGCCCTCCTCTACCTCGACGAGCTCGACGAGTTTTTCGCCCAACACCCGCTCTGGTCACAGAGTCACCCGAGCCCGATACGGTTCCGTCGTGGCGACTACCTCGGTGACCCTTCACTCCCCCTCGAGGACGCCGTACGCGACGTCGCCGCCCAACACCTGGGTCGACGACCCACCGGCGCGGTCGCGATGCTCGGCCAACTTCGAACCTGGGGTTGGCTCTTTAATCCCATCACGCTCTACTACTGCTTCGACGATGACGGCTCGACCGTCGACGCCGTGGTGCTCGAAGTGACCAGTACGCCGTGGCACGAACGCCACGTCTACGTGGTCGACGGCCACGAGGGAGCGCACCGCTTCGCCAAAGCGATGCACGTCTCCCCCTTCATGGGAATGGATCACGACTACGTGATGAACTGGTCGACGCCCGGCGAACGACTCTCGGTGCACCTGGGCAATCGTCAGGGAGAGGAACGGCTCTTCGACGCGGTCCTCGCTCTGCGTCGCCGCGAGCCTTCGCGCGCCGAACTCTCGCGCATGGTGTGGCGCGGCGCACTCCAGACCTACGGCGTCTCGGCCGACATCTACCGCCAAGCGTGGCGCCTCCTTCGCAAGAAGGCGACGTTCCACCCGCGCCAAAAGAGCGACGGCGCACGCCAACTCGTCGACGCCGCGTCCCCGCCGAAGCGTGACTGAGTCAATCGTCCCCCACGGCCCGGTTAATCCCGCGACGCCGCTGGTGCCCGCGCGCGGCGACGCGCGGTTCTCGCGTCTCGTGGTGACCCGACTGCTGGAGCGCCTGCGCGACGCCACGCTCGTGGTCACTGACGACCACGGTGAACACCGTTACGGCGCGGGCGCTCCCGAAATCCACGTTCGAATCAACGACCCGCGGGTCTACTCGTCCTTATTGCGTTCGGGCGCCTCGGGCTTCGGGGAGACGTACGTCGATGGCTGGTGGGACTGCGACGACCTGACCAACCTGGTGCGCGTCGTCGTCAGCAACATGTCCTGGATCAGCGGACACCTGGACCGTTGGGCGCGAGCGACGGCGCCCTTGCTGACACCGCTGCGGGCTCTTTCTGGTACCGACAAAGTGAAAGACCGCGAGAACATCCGCGCGCACTACGACCTCAGCAACGACTTCTTCGAACTGATGCTGGACGAGACGATGTCGTATTCGTGCGCCTTCTTCGACGACCCCTCGGTCTCGCTCGCCGACGCGTCGCGCGCGAAGCTCGACCGCATCTGTCGCAAACTCGACCTCGGCCCGAACGATCACCTGATCGAAATCGGCACCGGCTGGGGCGGGCTCGCCATTCACGCGGCCTCCAAGTACGGGTGTCGGGTGACCACCACCACGATCTCTGACGCGCAGTTCGACTACGCGACCCGACGCGTGGCCGACGCGGGCCTCGCGGACCGAGTGGACGTCCGAAATCAGGACTACCGCGACCTCACCGGGGTCTACGACAAGTTGGTGTCCGTCGAGATGATCGAGGCCATCGGCTGGCGTCAACTCAACACGTTCTTTTCGACGTGCGCGTCGTTGCTGCGGCCCGAGGGAGTGATGGGCCTGCAGGCCATCGTCATTGACGACCGCAGTTACGAGCGGGCGAAGCGCAGCGAGGACTTCATCAAGCGACAGATCTTCCCGGGTGGCTTCCTCCCCTCCATCGAGGCCATGATCCACTCGATGACGTCGACGACCGACCTGCGGGTACTCGACGTCGAGGACATCGGTCGCCACTACGCCGAAACCCTCTCGCGGTGGCGCGAGAACCTCATCGTGCACGCCGAAGCCGTCGAGCAACTCAACCTCGGTGAACGTTTCCACCGCCTCTGGGACCTCTACCTCAGTTACTGCGAAGGGGCTTTTCTCGAACGACACATCAGCGACGTGCAGATGATCCTCGCCCGTGATGGCTGGCGAGGGCCGCTCGGCGCGATGACGGCGCGCGCGTAGTGGTCCCGTCACCGCGCGGCGACGTCGCGGCGTAGTGGAGCCCTCGACGCACTTACGGCTTGAGGAACTTCCAGATGAACTCGGCGATCTGGGTCACGGTCGAGATGCCGTAGTCCTCGTCGGGGTTGTGTTCGCTCATGATCGTGGCCAGGTAGAAGCGTCCCTGGTACTTGACGAAACCCGTGGTATTGAGTTGCCACCCCGTCGTGCTCTCGAGGTAGTAGCCGTCCTTCACGCCCACGAGCGCGTTCGCCGGAGACCCCCAGCCCAGCCCGAAACGCTCGCCCGCGATGGTGTGCTCCATCAGCCCCATCTCGAAGGCTCGCGACGCAGGGTCGAGTATCGAATTGGGCAGGACGATCACCTTTAAGAGTTGGAGCTGGTCGAGGGGTGTCGTGTCGATGTCGCCCCAGGAGTAACTGGGGATCGTGGCCTTGAACCCCACGAGTTCGTTGAACTCATTGATGGCGTCGTAGCGACCGATCTCGGACCAGAGCCGATCGGTGGCGCCGTTGTCCGAGAGCTCGATCATCTGGGTGGCGAGTACGACCTGTCGTGGGGTCAGGGCGACGTGCGAGCGCTGCGATTCGTAGAGGAGATCGGCCAGGATGTCGATCTTGACCATGGACGCGGTGCGCTCTCGAATCCCGTTGTGGTACGTGTAGGTAACCCCCGAGTTGACGTCGTAGACCGCGGCGGTGACCACGTTCGTCCGGTGACGGAGATAGCCGGCCATCGCTCGTGCGCTGAAGGGATTGGCCTCGGCGGGCCGCGGCGTCGTCGTCGTAGTGGTCGTCGAGGTGGACGTGGTGGTGGTCGGACTCGAGGTCGGCACCGTGCTCACGGGCGTCCCGCCGGTCGATCCGGCGGGGTTCGACGTCACGAGAAAGAGCGCGACGAAGAGCGCCGCGGGCACCACGACGCCGAGAATCGATCGCGAGGTCACGCGCACCCCCTTCCACCAGCGATAGTACGAGGCGGGACGTCTACTCCTCGTTCATCGCGCGACTCACTACGACGTCCGTCGTGCCGGGCTACCTCTTCCGCCTTCCCCCCGCGACCTTCCTTCACGCTGGATATGTCCGACGAGGGGCGCCAGACGATGCGAGAGCACGTCGGCTACTGGACGACACTCGCGAAGAGCGGTCGGGCGCTGGACTTTGGATCCGTGGCCGACCCGGCCGGTACCTGGGGCGTGGGTGTCGCGCTCGCCGAGGACCTCAACGACGCCGAGCGCCTGCGTGACGGCGACCCGGCGATGGGTTCACCGCACGGATTTCGCACCGAGATCCTCCCGATGTTCCAGTTGGTCACGCCGGAGGGGAACCACTAGACCGCTAGGCCGCTAGGCCGCTAG
>PLER01000048.1:0-7155 GCA_003136495.1 Acidimicrobiaceae bacterium | reverse complement strand
GCCAGTAGTTGGGCACCTGGGGATCCTCGTGCATCTCGGTGCCGATCGCGTGACCGACGTACTCGCGCACGACCGAGAACCCCGCCGCTTCCGCGACCTGTTGCACCGCGCGGCCGACCTCGTAGAGCCGTTGACCGACGACGAGCTGGTCGATCCCCGCCCAGAGCGAACGTTCGGTCACCTCGAGGAGTCGTTTCGCGGTCGCACTCACCTCGCCGACCGGTGCGGTGTAGGCGGCGTCACCGTGGTAGCCCTCGACGATCGCGCCCGCGTCGACCGAGATGATGTCGCCCTCTTCGAGCACGTACGCGCCAGGGATCCCGTGGACGATCATGTCGTTCGGACTCGTGCAGATGACCGCGGGGAATCCGTGGTAGTTGAGGAAGTTCGAGCGCGCGTTGCGCTTGGCCAAGACGTCGGCCGCCAAGTTGTTGAGGTCCATCGTGGTGACCCCGGGACGGATGGCGTTGCGGGTCACCTCGTGGATCTCGGCGACGACCCGTCCGGCCTTGCGCATCTTGTCCAACTCGTCCTTCGAGCGGATCACGTGAGTCCCCGACCGTGCAGTAACTCGTCGATATCGGCGGCGACCTTCTCGACCGCCTGGTCCCCGTTGACCTTGACGAGGATCCCGCGGGACTCGTAGAACGAGAGCAGCGGCAGCGTGTCGCGCTCGAAGGTCTCGAGTCGCTGGCGAATCACTTCGGGTTTGTCGTCACTGCGCTGGACGACGTCGCCGCCGCAGACCTCGCACGTACCCGAGATCGCCGCGACGTCGGTGTCTTTGTAGATGGTCCCGCACTCCTGGCANNATGTTGCGGGGAAAGCCGTCGAGCACCGCACCGCGCTCGGCGTCCTTTTCCTTGAGGCGGTCCTCGACGAGCTTGTTGACGAGGTCGTCCGAGACGAGTTGACCCGAATCGAGCACGGACTTCACCTCGAGGCCCAGCGGCGAGCCGGCCTGCACGGCGGCGCGCAGGATGTCCCCGGTGGAGACGTGCGCGAGCGAGTGGCGCTCGCACAACAGCTGACTCTGGGTACCCTTACCGGCGCCCTGTTTCCCCAGGACCACGAGATTGAGTTGGCCGCTCATGGCTAACGCTTCAAGAAGCCTTCGTAGTTACGCATCATGAGCTGGCTGTCGATCTGTCGCATCGTCTCTAAGGACACGCCCACCGCGATGAGCAACGTGGTGCCGTAGTAGGGGAAGCGGTTGATGTTCCACAGCGCCATCAAGATGCTCGGGGTCACCGCGACGCAGGCGAGAAAGAGCGCGCCGACGACGGTGATGCGCGAGAGCATGCGGGCGAAGTACTTCTCGGTGGGCATACCGGGTCGGATTCCCGGCACGAAGCCACCTTGTTGGCGCAACATCTCGGCCTGTTGGTGCGGCTCGAAGGCGATGTAGACGTAGAAGAACGTGAAGGCGATGATCAAGAGGAAGTCGCCGGTGATGTAGAAGAAGTTGGTCGGCGTCAACGACGTCGAGACGAAGTGCTGGAAGCTCGCCCACGGCACGATGTTGGAGAGCAACACCGGGATGTAGAGCACCGAGGACGCGAAGATGATCGGGATCACCCCGGACTGGTTCACCTTTAGGGGTATGTAGGTCGAGTTGCCACCCATCTCTCTTCGACCCACCACCCGCCGGGCGAAGGTCACCGGGATACGGCGCTGCCCGTTGTCCATGAAGACGATCAGAAAGAGCAGTCCGATACTGACCGCGAAGATGACGAAGAACTTGAAGGGGCCGCCCTCTTCCCACACCGCCTTGCCGCCCGAGGGCAGGCCCGCGACGACGTTGGCGAAGATCAACAGACTCATCCCCTGGCCGATCCCACGCTGGGTGATGAGTTCGGCGAGCCACATGACAAAGGCCGTGCCCGCGGTCAGAATCAGGACCATGAAGAGGCCGAGCCAGATCGTGAACTTCGGGATCAGGTCGATGTCGAAGCCGAGCAGCGCCTGGTCGTGGCCGTGGAAGGCGTAGATCAGTCCGGTCGACTGCAACAGCGCGAGCCCGATGGTGAGGTAGCGCGTCGTCTGGGTGATCTTCTTCTGCCCCACGGCGCCCTGGTCGCGCCACTCGGTGAGTTTCGGTATCACCGTCGTCAGGAGCTGGATGACGATGGAACTGGTGATGTAGGGCATCACGCCGAGGCCGAAGACCGCGAGACGGGTGAGTGCGCCACCGGAGAACAGGTTCAAGAAGCCCAGTACCCCACTCGCGCCGGCTTTCGCCTGGAGGAGCTTTACCTGGTGCCAACTGACCCCGGGGATGGGGAGGTTCGCGCCGAGCTGGTAGAGGCAGATGATCCCGATCGTGAAGAGGACCTTGTTGCGAAGGTCCGGAACACGAAAGATGTTCGCAAGTCGACGCAGCACCCTACGACCCTAACGGTTCTGGTGTTGGTTACCCGATGCGGCCGGACGAACGGAGAAGGGCAGGTCCACCACGGTCACGGTGCCACCAGCGCCCTCGATGGCCGCCTTGGCCGAGGCGGAGAAACCGTGCGCCGAGACGTTGAGCGCGGTGGTGATCTGACCGCGACCGAGCACCTTGACCAAGTCCTTCTTACGCGCGAGCCCGCGCGCGACGAGCACGTCGGGGTTGACCTCGGTCACCCCGAGCGCGACGAGCGCGTCCACGTTGACCGGCGTGTACTCCACGCGGAAGGGGTTGGTGAAGCCCTTCAGCTTGGGGATGCGCTGGAGGAGTGGGATCTGTCCACCCTCGAANNCCCTGGGGGATCTGACGACGGGCCTTCTGGCCCTTGGTACCGCGGCCGGCGGTCTTGCCGCCCTTACCGGCGATGCCGCGACCGACGATCTTCTTGCGGTGCGTCGAGCCCGCGGGTGATTTGAGATCGTGCAACTTCATCCCTCAACCTCTTCCACTTTGATCAGGTGCGGCACGCGAGCGATCATCCCGTGGATCTCGGGACGGTCCGGCAACACGTTGGACTGGCCGATGCCGCGCAGGCCCAGCGCGCGAAGGGTCCCGCGGTGCTTGGGCTTGGTGGCGATGGCCGAACGAATTTGAGTGACTTTTAACATCCCTAGCCTTCCGTGACCTTGAAGAGGTCGCCCTCGCGCTGACGTTCGCGGTACGCGCGCAGCGTCCCCGAGGGGATGATCTCGTCGGCCGGGCGGTCGCGCAGTGCGGCGAGCTCCTCGGGACGACGAAGTTGCTTGAGGCCTTCGATGGTGGCGTGGGCCACGTTGATGCCGTTCGAACTACCGAGCGACTTGGCGATGATGTCCTTGACGCCGGCCATCTCCAAGATGGCCCGCGCCGCTCCGCCGGCGATCACGCCGGTACCGGGCGCGGCGGGCTTCATCAACACGCGGCCCGCGCCGGAACTCCCGATCACCGGGTAGACGATCGTTGTGCCCGCCAAGGGCACGTCGAAGAGGTTCTTGCGCGCCTCTTCGATGCCCTTTTGCACGGCGAGACCGGCCTCTTTGGCCTTGCCGTAGCCGAGGCCCACCCGGCCCTTGCCGTCACCGATCACCATGAGGGCGGTGAAGGAGAAGCGACGTCCACCCTTGACGACCTTGGACACGCGGTTCACCTTGATGGTGCGCTCTTCGTACTGCTCTACTTCACTCATTAAAACTCCAGTCCACCGGCGCGAAGGGCGTCGGCGAACGCCGCCACTCGGCCGTGGTAGTCGAAGCCGCCGCGGTCAAAGACCACGGTGGCGATGTTGGCTTCTTTGGCGCGCGTCGCGAGCAACTCCGCGACGGCCTTGGCGCCTTCGATGTTGCCACCCGTCGCGCTCTTGAGCACCCCTTCGACCGAGGAGGCGGCGGCCAAGGTGCGGCCGGTCGTGTCGTCGATGATCTGGGCCGAGATGTGCTTGTTCGTGCGCGAGACCGCGACGCGGGGACGCTCGGGCGTGCCGGTCAAGGTCTTGCGCAGTCGACGGTGTCGACGTTGACGGAGTTCGCGTGTGGTGCGTGCCATTACTTTGCGGCCTTTCCTGCCTTGCGCGCCACTCGTTCTCCGAGGTAGCGCACGCCCTTGCCCTTGTAGGGCTCGGGTTTGCGGAGTTTGCGGATGTTCGCGGCGACCTGGCCGACGATTTCCTTGTCGGGGCCCTTGATGATCACGCGCGTCGGGGTCGGCACCTCGAAGGTGACGCCCTCGGGGGCGGTGAACTTGACCGGGTGGCTGAAGCCCAGCGCCAGGTCGATGACGCCCGGACCGGCCGCGGCGGCGCGATAACCGACGCCGATGATCTCGAGTTCCTTGGTCCAGCCACTGGTGACGCCGGTCACCATGTTGGCGACCAGCGTGCGGGTCAGGCCGTGCAGCGCCTTCTGGGAGGTCTCTTCGCTCTCGCGTTCGACCGTGAGCGTGTCACCCTCTTGGGCGAGGGTGATGCCACCGGGGACGATGCGGGTCATGGTGGCGTTCGGACCCTTTACGGTCACGACGTCACCGGCGACGCTCACCGTGACGTTCTCGGGCACGGTGATCGGGTTACGTCCGATTCGCGACATCAGCGCACCTCCAGATTCGAGTGACTACCAGACATAACAGAGCACCTCACCACCGAGCTTGGCCTTGCGGGCTTCGCGGTCGGTCATCAGGCCGTGGCTGGTCGAGACGACGGCCACGCCGACGCCCCCTAAGACCTTGGGCATCTGGTCGGACTTCTTGTAGATACGAAGTCCGGGCTTGGAGACGCGCTTGATCCCGATGATGGTCTTCTTGCGGTCTTCGGAGTACTTGAGACTGATCTCTAACTGCGCGCCGGGCTTGTTCTCGAGCTTGGTGACGGTGTAGCCCGCGATGAAGCCCTCCTTCTGGAGGACTTTGGCCAAGCTCTCTTTGAGCTTGGACGAGGGCATCTTCACCGTGTCGAACATCGCGGCGTTGGCGTTGCGGATACGGGTGAGCATGTCGGCAATCGGGTCGGTCATCGTCATGGCGTTACCAACTCGCCTTCGTCACGCCGGGGATCTCGCCGGCGTGGACCATCATGCGCAAGCAGATCCGGCACAGGCCGAACTTGCGGTACACCGAACGCGGACGACCGCAGCGCTCGCAGCGCGTGTAGGCACGCGTGGAGAACTTCGGGGTCTGCTTCTGCTTGATACGGAGGGCTTTCTTAGCCATTTATCGATTCTCCTGCTTGAAGGGGAAGCCGTAGGCGCGCAGAAACGCTCGCCCCTGCTCGTCGTTCTCGGCCGTGGTAACGATGGTGATGTCGAAGCCTCGCGGCGCGTCGATCTTGTCGTAGTCGATCTCGGGGAAGATCAGCTGGTCGTTCACCCCGAAGGTGTAGTTGCCGTGTCCGTCGAAGGACTTGGGCGAGAGCCCCCGGAAGTCACGGATGCGCGGGATCGCCATGGACAAGAGGCGGTCGAAGAACTCCCAGGCGCGGTCCCCGCGCAGGGTGACCTTGACGCCGATGGCTTGTTCCTCGCGCAACTTGAAACTCGCGATGGACTTGCGCGCGCGCGTCACGATGGGCTTTTGACCGGTGATCAACTCGAGGTCGCGCTGGGCACCTTCGAGCAGGCTGGCCTGCTGGGTGGCGCGCCCGACCCCGGAGTTGAGGACGATCTTCGACAGGCGCGGGACCTGCATGATGTTCGCCAGTCCGAGCTCCTCTTTGAGCGCGGGGCGGATCTCTTCGTCGTAGCGGACCTTCAGGCGGGGACGGGTGGTGGTGCTCATAGCTGCTCTCCACACTTGCGACAGACGCGGACCTTCTTCTCGTCCACGATCTCGTAGCCGACCTTCGCGGGGCCCTTGTGCTTGGGGCACCACAGCGCCACGTTCGAGGCGTTGAGCGGCATCAGCTTGTCGATGATGCCCGCCTGCATGGTCGAGCCCGACTGCTTGGTGGCGCGCTTGGCGATGTTGAGGTTGTCGACGATCACCTTGTTCACGCTGGGCAACGCCTCTTCGACGGTGGAGCGCTGTCCGCGGAACTTGCCGGTGAGGACGATCACGTCGTCACCCTTATGGATTTTCATTACAACACCTCCGGCGCGAGTGAAATGATGCGCATGAACTTCTTGTCGCGAAGTTCGCGACCGACCGGACCGAAGATTCTGGTCCCGCGCGGCTGGAGCTGGTCGTTGATCAACACCGCCGCGTTCTCGTCGAACTTGATGTAGGAACCGTCGGGACGGCGCTTCTCCTTGGCGGTGCGCACGACGACGCAGCGCACCACGTCGCCCTTTTTCACCGCGGCGCCGGGGATGGCGTCTTTCACCGTGGCGATGAAGACGTCACCGATCGAGGCGTAGCGACGGCGCGAACCGCCGAGCACGCGGATGCAGAGGACTTCTTTCGCCCCGGAGTTGTCGGCCACCTTGAGGCGGCTCTCTTGCTGGATCATCGGGCACGCTCCACTACTTCGGTCAGGCGCCAGCGCTTGAGCTTGGACAGTGGTCGCGTCTCTTGGACCCGCACCTTGTCGCCGACCTTGGCCTCGTTCTTCTCGTCGTGCACGTAGAGCTTCTTGGTGCGCTGGACGGTCTTGCCGTAGCGGGCGTGGCTGACGCGCTCGTTGACCGCGACGACCAGCGTCGAGTTCATCTTGTCGCTCACCACGACGCCCTCACGGACCTTGCGGGGGTTGGGACGGGATTCGTTGGTCGCGTCACTCATGACTCTTCACCTTTTTCTAGGGCCTCGGCGGCCGCGATCTCGCGCTCACGCATGAACGTCGATAGGCGCGCGATGTCCTTGCGCACCGCGCCCAGTCGAGCCGAGTTGTCGAGTTGGCCGGTGGCGAGCTGGAAGCGCAGGTTGAACAACTCGCGACGCGACTCGCCGAGGCGCGAGAGCAGTTCACTGTCGCCCAGGAGTCGCAGTTCGGCGACGTGGTCTCGGGTCTTCACCATTAGATGGTCACCTCCGGCGTCCCGTGGGTTCCGGGACGAATGACGAACTTGGCCTTGATCGGCAGCTTCTGGATGGCGCGTTCCATGGCGGCGCGCGCCAGGGTCTCGTCCACCCCACCGAGCTCGAAGAGCATGCGNNTCGGCGGGCTTCTGGGTGACGGGCTTGTCGGGGAAGACCCGAATCCACACCTTGCCACCGCGCTTGACGTGACGGGTCATCGCGATACGGGCCGCCTCAATCTGGCGGGCGGTGACCCAGCCTGACTCGAGCGCCTGGATGCCGAA
>PLER01000118.1 GCA_003136495.1 Acidimicrobiaceae bacterium | reverse complement strand
CCTTCAGCATCTTCCTTCGCCGCCACGGCGAGAGTGACCAGCCCCAGGCGGGTTGGCGCCGCACCGAGGAGGCCTTCCACGACCCTTCGACGAATCGAGTGATGCGGGTGTGGCTCGATGACGCGGGCGAGCGACACTACGTGCCCGAATCCAACCAACGAGCTCGCTAACGCCTGATCAGAGTGGCGGTGCGGACTACGTCCTTGGCACCCCACCCGCGGCCGCCGAGGCGACGATGAAGTCACTCGCCGCCCGCACGCCATTTAAGAACAGGTCGTACTGGCGCGTCATCGGCACGTCGAAGTCGGTGGCGTTGAGCCCCGCGTTATCGACGTAGATGGTGCGACCGGCGGTTCGTTCGTGGAGGGCGTTGGCGTCCCAGTCGTTCATCGTCGCGCGCAAGCAGTGCATTGCGACCTCCAGGGCCGAGCCGCACGCTTCACCGGCGGGAAAGTCCGTCGCGAGTCGTGACAGGCGCACCCCGATCGTCGGCCAACGCGGGGGTTGGGCGTCGACGCGGTCAAAGGCGTGGATCGGGAAGTTCTCGAGCAGCGCCCCGTCGACCCAGGTGTGGCTCCCGGCCGCGTAGTGCACCGAGGTACTCGCTCCCCCGGGGCCGGCGACCTCGATGGTCGCGTCGCGCGAGACGAAATGGACCGGCTCGAAGATGAAGGGTATCGACATCGAGGCCCGCACCGCCTTGACCGGGTCCTCGGTGTCGGGATCGTGGCCGTAGAGCGGGTAGTCCCAGGGGAGGCGGGCGACCTGGCCTCGCGTGATGTCCGAGGTCATCACGACGAGCCGGTAGTCGCGTCCCGGCGCCACGCTGACCTCGGGGTCGTCGGCGGTCAACTTGAGGTCGGCGAAGGTCTTGACGCCCAGTTGGTCGTGGAGGATCGGTCGCAGCCAGTCCTCTAGGTAGTCCCCCGAGTAGAGGCCGGTCCTCTCGGTCAGCATCGCCGCGTCGGCCAGCATCGTCCCCACCCGGCCCGTCGCCCGGTCAAAGAAGTCGTGGATCTTGCCGTTGGGCATCATGAACTTCTTGAAATCCAGGGTCACGGCGTGCTCGAGGAGCGAACTCATCGGTTGACCGGCCTGGGTGATGCCCGCCACGAGACTGGCGACGACGGCCCCGGCGCTCGTGCCGGCGACCGCCCGGGCGGAGTAGCCCGCCTCCGAGAGTGCCATCACGGCGCCCACCAGACCACTCGCCTTCACCCCACAGCCCTCCAGCACCAGGTCGGCGCGCAACTCACGCTGTTGCGTGATGGGATTGAGCCATCCGTCGGCCACCCGCAGGGATTCGGCCGCCTGGTCAAAACGCTCCTGGGACTCGGCGGTTCGCTGGTACCCCCTCGGGTCGTCGAGGGCGAGCGTGGTCGGGTCAGTCATCAGGTCCTCCGCGGCGCGATGTGCTCAACGTAGTCTGGCGCACGCCAGCCGTCATCGTCCCGTCGCCACCCTGGTTAGCCCGCCGGCATCACCAAGATCGACGACGTCGCGGTGGCGACCACCTTGCCGGCCCCGTCGACGATCTCGGCGCGGGCGAAGGCGACCCGACGACCTGGTTTGGTGACGGTCCCAACCGCCCGCAGCACCCCCGAGGCCGCCGTCACCGGCCGGAGGTAGTTCACGCTGATGTCGATCGAGGTGTACCCGAAACCTCGCTCCAACGTCGTGTGGACGGCGCAGCCCGTCACGGAGTCGGCCAACGTGCAGACGAGACCACCGTGGACCGTGCCGATCGGGTTGTACGCCGACTCGTCGGGTTCGCACTCAAAGACCACCATGCCGGATTCGACCTCGACGAGACGCATCCCGAAGAGCTGGGCGATGGGCGGGGCCGGCAGCCTCCCGTCGCGCAGCGCCCTCATGAAATCGATCCCGCTCAGGGTTGGTACCGCCGAGGCCGACACCTGAGGTGCGTGCCAGGACACGATCTTGCTTCGAGGGGCACCCCAAGGGGTTATTGGGCTTTCTTCTTCCGAGGGACCAGGACTGTTGTGAGAAACAGCGGCATTCGCAGATGGCAGTTCAGGCATCGATTCCCTCCCGAATTTCAGCACTTTCCCCGCGAAAATGCGGCGCTGCCCAGTGCCAGGCGACGTCGCTGGTACGAACGGGGACGCCGGCGTCGTCGATGAATCCGACTCGAGCAGCTCGCCCGGAACTCTTGACGCGACGAAGGACGGTCGGACCCTCCTCTCGCGGCAGGTGATCGTCCCCCCACTGTTGCAGGGCACTCAAAGCGACGAGGAGTTCCTGCCCCGCCGGGGTCAATCGGTACGCGAAGCGGACCCGGGCGCCGGGGTCCTGATACGGGGTGCGCTCTAAGACGCCGAAGTCAACCAGTGTCGCCAAGCGGTCACTCAAGACGTCCGGGGCGATCTTGAGATTCGCTCGAAACTGAGAGAAGCGCGTCGATCCCGCGAGGGCGTCGCGCAGTATCAAGAGCGTCCAACGCTCGCCGAGCACCTCGAGGCTCCGTGCTATCGAGCAAAACTCTGGCAGCGGCTTCTTCATAGCCGTACCCTACCACCTAAGTTGTACTTTCCTAGTGAGCATGCTAGGTTCTTTTTTCAAACCTAGGAGGTCATCATGATCATTGAAGGCAGCGTGGCGCTCGTGACGGGGGCCAATCGAGGACTCGGCCGTCACCTCGCCGAACAGCTTCGCGACCGAGGCGCGACGGTCTACGCCGCCGCCAGAAACCCCGCCGCGGTGACATTCGCCGGCGTGACGCCCATCGCCCTCGACGTCACGGACCTCGAGTCGATCGCCCGCGCAGCAAAGATCACCGGGGACGTGACGCTGTTGGTCAATAACGCCGGCAGCGGCACGGGCGCCTCACTGTTGTCCGGTCCGCTCAGCGATATTCGCACGGAGATGGAGACCCACTACTTCGGCTCCCTCAACGTGATTCGAGCCTTCGCACCTCAGTTGGCGCGCGGCGGTGAAAGCGCCATCTTGAACGTCCTCTCGGTACTCTCGTGGATGAGCGTGCCGGCGCTCGGAGCGTATAGCGCGGCAAAATCCGCAGCGTGGTCGATGACCAATGGCCTACGCCAGGAACTCGCCGCGCAGGGCACCGCCGTCACTGCCCTCCACGTGGGATTAATGGACACCGACATGACCCGCGACATCGACGCGCCGAAGAGCGACCCGGCGGAGGTCGCACGTTTCGCCCTCGACGGTATCGCCGCGGGGCGAAGTGAACTCCTCGCCGATTCGCTCAGCGAGCGGGTCATCGCTGGTCTTTCCGGCGGCGTCGGCGCCCTGTATCCGGCCTTCGCGTGACGGCGAGCGCCGTTACGGCTACTTACACCAACTGCGGATCAGCACTTCACCGCTGACCGAGTTCTTAGAACCCGTCTCGCCGATCAGTGCCCAGGCGGCCAGGTAGAGCGCCACGCCGATACCGCTGAAGAAACTGAGGACCACGAAGATCGCCCGGACGAGGACGACGTCCACGCTGAAGAAGCGCGCGAAGCCCGCCGCGACACCACCGATCAGTCGGCCGTCCACGGGGCGCTCGAGGGGGCCCGAGTCGACGTGGTGTGAGTTGGGTTGTTCGTTCATGGTGGTCTCCTGACCGGTCTCAATGAGAGCATTGCTCTCGTTATAAGAGCAGTGTACACACTTCTTGAGGTCGCGTCAAGGAAATCCTGGATCCCTTAGGGTGCTTGGGCTCTAGCATTAGGTAGTACTTCCGTACGACCAGGTCAGTTGTGAGCACGACACCACTTCGAGCGCAGCCGCTTGGAGGACGTGCTGGCCCCGTACGTAGGTCGAAAATCAGGCAGACGCCGGCGTTAGAGACCCCGCCGGGAGACTCAGGCCGGGCGAAATCCGACGAAACGGCCCATGGCGTCGATGGCGAACTCGAAGAAGGCGTCGGTGTCCTGGACGAGACCATGGAGTTGACCGAAGACCTCGAAGCTGATCTGTCCGAAGAGCTGGTTCCACGCCACGAGGGCCTTGGCAACGATCGAGGGCGCGACGCCCGGGATAGCGAAGTCAGCCAACGCTCGCATCTCGGTGTCGAGAGACGTCGGAAGGACCGTTGACGGGTCTTCGACCAACTCACCCGCATCGTTGGCCTCGGCGAGGAGGGCGGCCAAGGCGAAGAGCACCCGGCTGGCCGGTGCGACGGTCAACTCCGGCGCCTGGTAACCCGGGACCGGCGAACCGTAGATGAGGGTGTACTCGGTCGGTCGCGACAGCGCCCACCGGCGCACCGCACGGCACGCGTTTCGCCAGTGCTCGAGTGACCCCTGTCCCAGTGTCGCCGCGGCCTCCGCCTCGGCACCGAGTGAGTCGTAGGCCTCGACGATGAGGGCCGTCAGGAGGTCGTCGCGGGATTTGAAATAGCGGTATACCGCCGAGGAGGCCATGCCGAGCTCTCGAGCGACGGCCCGAAGGGACAGCGCACCGGCGCCCTCGGTCGCCAACTGGGCCCTCGCCGCAACGATGATCTCTCCCCGGACGGCGTCTCTAACGCGTTCACGGGCACTGGCGACGACTCCACTGGGTTCCATGGAGCCAGTATGCCACAAGATGAGAGCACTGAACTTATTTTCTTACTAATGCTCTTGACAAGCCGTCCTCGATATGTAACTATTGCTCTTTTATAAGAGCACTGCTCTCATTTGCGGAGCTCACGACAGAAGGAGATGCCATGAACGAAGCAACCACGATGGAGCGCTGGGGCCACTGGTCCTACCGTGCTCGCCGTCGGATCCTCTGGGCCGCACTGGGCTTCGTCGCCTTCGCCGTGATCTGGGGAACCGGAGTGTTCGGGAGCCTGGAGAGCGCCGGCGGGTTCGACGCCCCGAACAGCCAGAGCCAACACGAAGCGGCCCTGGCGGCGAGCGCGTTCGGGCGCGACGCGGGTGACGTGGTGATCCTCTATTCGAGCCCGCACGCCATCAACACCGCGGCGAATGGTACCGCGATCACCCACACCCTCGAGGCGCTGCCAAAGAAGTACCTCGACTCCTTCGCCACCTACTGGACGACCGGGAGGAAAAGCTTCCTCAGCACGAATGGCCGCTCGACGTTCGCGCTCCTCGAACTACGCGGGGCCAGTGACGACGCCCGACAGAGCAATTTTGACGCTATCAAGACCGAACTCGCGGCTCCCGGGCTGACGGATCAGATCGGTGGCCTCGTGCCAACCGATGAGCTAATCAGTGCTCAAACGAGCAAGGACATCGGCCGGGCCGAATCGCTCTCCATGCCCATCTTGCTCCTGTTGTTGCTGCTCATCTTCGGCAGTCTCGTCGCCGCGAGCCTCCCCCTCGCCATCGGCGCGGTCGGCATCCTCGGCTCATTGACGGCGCTGCGACTCTTGACTCTGGTCACCGGTGTTTCTATATTTTCTGTCAACATCACCACGATCCTCGGTCTCGGGCTCGGCATTGACTACGGACTCTTCATGGTGAGCCGTTTCCGCGAGGAGTTGCGGCGAAACGAGACGACCGAGGCGGCCGTCGCGCGCACCATGGCCACGGCTGGTCGCACGGTGCTCTTCTCGGGCATCACGGTCGCGGTCGCGCTCTCGGGCCTGATGCTCTTTCCCGAGACGTTCCTGCGTTCGATGGGCTACGGCGGGGTGTTCACGGTCATGATCGACGTGCTGGCCGCGTTGACGGTCATGCCCGCGCTGCTCTCCGTACTTGGACCGAAGGTCAACTCGCTACGCATCCGCCGCTCCCTCAGCGCGGAGCCCCCGCCCACCGAGGGTGGCGCCTGGTACCGATTGGCCAAGGGCGTCATGCGACGCCCGATTCTCGTGGCCGGCGTGATCATCGTCGTGCTCGTCGCCCTCGGCTCGCCGTTCCTCAAGGTCGCCTGGGGTGGGACCGACGCCACGGTGCTCCCCACCGCGACCGCGCCCCATCAGGTACAAACGGCCCTAGCGACGGGATTTCCCGGCAATCCCGCAGCCCCCATCGAGTCGATTCTCCAGTTCCAACACCCACTGTCCAACTCGTCACGCGAGATGAGCGAACTCCGCGCCTACGACGCGACGCTTCGCCACCTCCCCGGCATCACGGGTGCGGCGATCACGGGCATCAAGGGCGATCTCGCCAGGATCGACCTCAGTTACCGTCCGAGCCCGTACTCCCGCGCCACTCAGGTCCTCGTCGCGCGCGCGGCGAACGTCGCGGCACCGGCGGGGGCCACGCGCTTCATCGGCGGCGAGACCGCAGAACTCACTGACACGCTCTCAAGCCTCGGCTCGGTCTTGCCGTGGATGGGACTGATCGTGGTACTCGCCACCTTCGTGTTGTTGTTCCTCGCCTTTGGATCGATCATCTTGCCCGTCAAGGCGATTGTGATGAACATCCTCTCGCTCTCGGTGATGTTCGGGGTCCTGGTGTGGGTCTTCCAGGAAGGTCACCTCTCGAGCATCCTCGCCTTCAGCTCCGACGGGACCATCAACCCGGCGACGCCGATCCTGATGTTCGCGATCATGTTCGGGCTCTCGATGGACTATGAGGTGTTCTTGCTCTCACGGATCCGCGAGCACTACCTGGCGACGGGTAACAACGAGGCGGCGATCGCCACCGGGCTGCAAAAGACCGGTGGGGTCATCACCGGTGCGGCCCTGATGCTCGGGGTCGTCATCGGTGCCTTTTCCCTCTCCAACGTGACTTTGACCAAGATGATGGGCGTCGGCATGGTCGTGGCCCTGATCGTCGACGCGACGATCGTCCGGCTACTCCTCGTGCCCTCGACCATGAAACTCCTCGGTCGGGCCAACTGGTGGGCGCCGGCACCGCTGCGTCGACTGCACGACCGCCTCGGTTTCAGCGAAGGGTCGGATTCCACCGAACTGTACGCCCCGGAGGAGGAGCTGGTTTTACTTGGGTAACGAACCGACAATGCCCCCGGAGGCCGCGGCCTCCGGGGGCATTGTCGTGTTTACTTAGCGGCCGTCGTGGTTCGAAAGCGCCGCAGCGCGAGCGGCACGCAGACGGCAGTTATCAACGCACACCAGAAGATCATCGACACGACGGGGTGGGTCAACTGCCACGAGCCGCTCGAGTTGGTCCCCTGACAGACGTGTCGGACCGCCGCGACCAGAGCAGAAAGCGGGTCCCACTCCCCGATCGTGCGCGGAATGAGCTTCATCCCCGAAATGGGCACGAAGGCACCCGCCAGGAACGTCAGCGGGAATACCACGGCGAAGCCGATGCCCTGCATGGCGTCCGCGCTCTTGAAGATCATGCCCATCAACACGCCGAACCACGTGAAGGCCGTGAGGCCCAACAACATCAGCCCAACCAGCTCGAAGGCGGATCCGACGTTGAGGTGCGGCCGCCACCCGAGGCCGATGCCCACGGCCGCGACGATCACCAGGCCAAGGATCTGTTCGAGGATCTGACCGACCACCTGGGAGGTGATGACCGAAAGGCGCGTCACCGGGAGGGACCGAAACCGGTCCACCACTCCGGTCGCGAAGTCCGTCGCCGTGGCGGTCCCCGCGCCGATCACCCCGAAGGCCAGACTCTGGCCGATGAGTCCCGGCAACAGGTAGTCCTGGTAGCGGATCCCGGGGATATGGATGGCCGAGCCGAAGACGTAGAGGAACAACAGGGTGAAGATCAACGGCTGGATGGTGACGTCGCTGAGTCGAGAGGGCACCCGGGGAATCGTCCGCAATCCCCGCCCGACCAGCAACGCGGTCTCGGTGAAGAAACGGCGAAAGGGGGCCGGGCGGGGCGGCAACGCGGCGTAGTCGCTCGGACGCTCGATGTCGATGACGGTCATGAACGGGACTCCTCTAGGTCGTGGTCGGTCTGATCCTTCGCGAGCGGCTGGCCGGTGAGGGCTAAGAACGCGTCGTCGAGGGTCGGTCGGCGAAGGGCGATCTCGTCGACTTCGACCCCGACGTCGTGCACCGCGCTCGCGACTTTCGCGAGGTCGTTGACATCGTCAGGTGCCGGGATTGAGACCATGCGTTGTTCGGCCGAGACCGTGAGGTGGAAGTTCGAGCTCAGACCGAGCACTAACTTCTCGAGTCCGGCGGCGTCGGCCGCCACGACGTCGACCCGCTGGTCGCCGATCTGGGACTTGAGGTCGTTGGCCGTGCCCCTCGCGGTGGCGCGACCGTGGTCGAGCAGGACGATGTAGTCCGCGAGGGCATCGGCCTCTTCTAAGTACTGGGTGGTCAGAAAGAGCGTGACGCCCGTCGCGACGAGCTCGCGGATCGTGCTCCACACCACCTGGCGGCTCCGTGGGTCGAGTCCGGTCGTCGGCTCGTCGAGCACCAGGACGCGAGGCTCAACGACGAGGCTGGCGGCTAAGTCGATGCGGCGTCGCTGTCCGCCCGAGACGGACTTCACAAGCTTGTCGCGAAACTCGCCGATGTCGAATCGGTCGATGAGACCGTCGGTGACGTGGGCGGCGTCCTTGCGCGAGTAGCCACGCAGCCGCGCCATCAACACGAGGTTCTCGCGAGCGGTCAAGTTGTCCTCTAACGCCGCGAACTGCCCCGTCAAGGAGAGCACGCTGCGCACCGCGTCGCTGTCCCTGACGACGTCGTATCCACAGACCGTCGCCGATCCGGCGGTGGGCTTGATCAGCGTGGCGATCATGCGCACGATGGTGGTCTTGCCGGCTCCGTTGGGACCGAGCAGGGACACGACCGTACCGGCCTTCACCTCGAGGTTGAACCGGTCGACGGCGACGAAGTCGCCGAAGTGTTTGCTGAGGCCGTCGGTGACGACCACCACGTCATTGTGTGCCATGGAACTCCCTTCGATGAAAAATACTACAGTAACTAAAAAGATTTAGCAACTAGAAGTATCACCGATTTTCCGCTAAAGTGGCACCATGCGACGCCAGCACGACGACGAGGTAGCGAGTTTCAGCGAGCTTCGCCGACGCATGCGCGAACACCTCGACGAACACGACCCGGATATCAAGGGCCTTCGTGAGCGCAAGAAGGACCTGATGCGCCAACACATCTCGGACACCGCAACGCGCATGTTCTTAGAACGTGGCTTTGACGCCGTACGCGTCGCGGACGTCGCCGTGGCCGCGGACGTCTCGGAAAAGACCATCTATAACTACTTTCCGACAAAGGAGTCGTTGCTGCTCGACCGCGAAGAGGACTCCGTTCGCGAGATCGAAGAGGCCCTCGGGCCCACGGGACTCCACGTCTCACCCGTCGACGCGGTGCTGGCAATATTGACCAGAGAACTCGACGAGATCGTCGACTACCTCACGACCGCTCCCGCAGAAGACCGCCAGATGATTCTGCGCTTCAACGACCTCATCAACGGCACCCCCGCCTTGAAGGCGTACCGCGCCGACATGATGGATCGCCTAGCCCAAGTCGCCGCCACGGCGCTTGCCGCTCGTGCCGCGGTCGACCCGATGGACCCCGAGCCCCAAATCGCGGCGGACGCGTTGATGAGCCTCTGGCGAATCTTCTATAACGCGCTCATCAAGTACTCGAGCAGTCCGATGACGCCGAGCGATGTTCGCAACGCCGTGCTGGCAGATGTTCGACGAGCGGCTCGACTGATTGACACGGGGCTCTGGTCGTTCACGACCGTCGTCCAAGGGGCTAAGGGCCGCCAGCAGTTCCAGGCCGCGGCGGCGGCGTCCGACGAAGCCCGCAAGCAAGTGGTCCTAGCCCTCAAGGAAGCTCGATCGGCCTGGCGTCAACTAAAGAACGACTTCGAAGCCCGGGGTCGAGACGAAGTCGCCGCCCAGCGCCGCTCGCTCTCGTCGCTGCACACCGAGGCCCGCGAGATCAAACGCCAGACCCAGCTGCAGCGCCAGGAGTTCAAAAAGGACGTGAAGGACGCCGTCAAAAGGGCCCGTAAACCTTCGCGGTAGTTGGTCGTTCTGGAACGACGCGCACAACTGCCCATATCGTCGTTGCAGTGAGGCGAGGTTCGCTCGATAGCTCGTCGCAGTTTGTTACCAGCGCAGCAAGAAGGAGGACGACGTGGACGTGAAGGATCTGATGAAGCGGGTGGGAGAGAACCTGTCGGTGGGTCGTTCCTTCGGGTCCGCGTACGAGAAGGACGGACTCCTCATCATTCCCGTGGCGATGGTGGCCGGCGGAGGTGGCGGTGGTGGTGGACCAATGATCGACGAATCAGCCACGGAGGAGACCGATCCGGAGCACACCACCGGTGGAGCAACGAATGAAGCCTCGGGCGCCGGGTTTGGCGGCGTGGTCCTGCCCGTCGGCGCCTACGTCGTGAAAGACGACGACGTGCGTTGGGTGCCCGCCGTGAACGTGACGCTTATCGCCCTCGCTGCCCTGGCGGTGCTTCGAATGTCTATTCGCTCGCGGTCAAAGCGGCCGCGACACCGCTGATCAGCGCGGGTCGGGACGATCGACGTTCCAGTGGCGCCCGACGATCGCCATCCAACTCCCGTCACTTCGCGGGAGGAGGAGGAAGCGACTGATCATCCGTTGACCGCCGGTGTAGTCCCCGTAGAGCAGGTCGACGATGAACCGCTCGCGTCCTTCGACGAGGTCACGGGTTTCTAGGAACGCAGGTTCACGGGGATCTCGATAGACGCCCTGCCAAAACGACACGTCCCCCGAGGCGACGAAAAGGTCGCGAGTCAGCCGGCGAAAGGAATCAACCGCCGGTCGAGCGACGTTGTTGGGGTCTTGCGGCACGTCGGTGCGCCAACCGTGCAGGACCGCGATACCGCTACCAACGTTGCGCACTGACATGGTGAGATAGATCGCGTCGTCGGTGACCTCCGCCGTTCCCCCGCCGCCGGGGAGGAGAACGAAGTGTTCGTCGATGAACGTCACCTTGATTGGAGCGTCCTCGGGTCGTGAGGGGAACAGGAGCGGTCGCAGGCCCGAGAGCAGCGACTCCTCGGCCACTCTCGCTGATCTATTGGCCGAGCGCACCGAGGAGAACGTCGCGACGGCGAGAACGAGAGTGCCCGCGGCGGTCGCCAACGACGACGCGATGACCCAGTCATTCATCGGCCCATCGTAGGGGGCGATTGTGGCGAATTTGAGAGACCGTTGCGCCGAAGGTCGACAATTAGCGATTTCTTGTAGATACCCTTGAAGGCATGAAACTCGACGTCTACCGCAGTTGCACCCGTAAGGAGAAGATGGAGGTCCTCAATATCTTCTGGCGGCGCAACATTGAGGCGTCGTCGCGTATTCGAGAAGCGGCCCTCCAATACGGACCCGTCGCGGTGGCGTGCCTGATCGCCATCGCGGCCGAGTTGGCGCTCGTGATAGGAGTATCGCTCACTCGCGCGCACGTGATCGGCCTCGTAGCAACTATCTGTGAGGTCTTCGTCGTGTGGTCGCTGTGGTGGGCACTCGCTCGCACCCGCGACATCAAACGCCTCACGAACTAGTCCGCTCGGCGCTCACGTCCCCTGGGCTAGGACTGAGCGAGTTCCCGGTGGCTTGAGGAGTGCGACGCGCCCGTCGAGTTCTGTCCGTCGATCGCCTTGCGCAAGAGATGCGCCAAGTTCGCCCGTTCTTCTTCATCGAGCGCGCCCAGCATCTCGTCTTCGAGGCTCTGTTGAGCGGCCTCGGCGCGCTGGAGCGCGGCACGTCCCTCGGCGGTCATCGAGACGATGTGGCGACGACGGTCTAACGGGTCGCGGCGACGTTCGACGAGATCGGCCGACTCGAGATCGTTGAGCAGTAACACGCAGTAGTTGGCGTCAATGCACAGGCCATCAGTGAGGGCCTGCTGGGTGGTCTCTTCGTAGTCACGAAGAAACGAGAGCGCCGCGAGTTCTTTGAGCGTCTGGCCGAGGAGTTCGGGCGTACTACGTCGACTCACCAGACGCGAGAGTTGCGTGAGCAAAAGAATCGGACCCGTAGAGGAATTTTCGTCCACGGACGTTAATGGTAGTGAGGTGTCGATATTCATGCTATCATGATTATAACGCTCCAGCGATGATACAGACTCGCAGTGCAGTGTTACCACGATAGCAACGAAAGGCTTCGCCTATGCAATTAACTTTACCCACTTCACCAGGAAGAACAGACCGTCGCCGATGGATTGCGCTCGTCGTGGTGTGTATGGCCATGCTCATGAGCGCCCTCGACTCCTCGATCGTCAACGTCGCCCTGCCCTCCATTCAAAGGGACCTCCACTTCACCCAATCCAGCCTCACCTGGGTCGTCGACGCGTACCTGATCGCCTTTGGCAGCTTCTTGCTCCTGGCGGGTCGCCTCGGCGACCTCATTGGCCGGAAGAAAGTCTTCTTGAGCGGCGTCGCGATCTTCACCCTCTCCTCGCTCATCTGTGCCCTCAGTCAGAATCAAGCGGAGTTGATCATCGCCCGGTTCTTCCAGGGCCTCGGCGGCGCGGTGTCGAGTTCGGTCATCGTCGCGATCATCATCACGGAGTTCACTGGTGCGAAGGAACGCGCCAAGGCGATGAGTTCATTCATGTTCGTCACCGTCTCGGGTGGTTCCATTGGCCTGCTCGTCGGCGGGTTCCTCACCCAGACCGTCAACTGGCACTGGATCTTCGTCATCAACATCCCGATCGGGATCGCCACCTTGATCCTCGGCTTCTTCCTGATCGAGGAGAACGTCGGTCTTGGTGTTCGCGACGGCGTCGACGTCACTGGCTCATTGCTCATGACGACGTCCCTCGTGCTCGGCATCTTCGCGATCGTCAAAGCCTCCAGTTACGGCTGGGTTTCGGTGCACACGCTCGGTCTCCTCGCTGTCTCGGTCCTACTGATGGGTTCTTTCGCCATCGTCGAGTCACGCGTCAAGCGCCCGATCGTGCCGCTGCGTATCTTGAAGATCAAGAGCCTCACCGCCTCCAGCGTCGTCCGCGGTCTCGCGTTCTCCGCGATGTTCTCGGTGTTCTTCTTCGGCGCCATCTACTTAGAGAAGGTGCTGCACTACAGCCCCCTCACGACGGGTATCGCGTTCTTGCCGATGACGATCGCCATGGCGATCATGTCGCTCGGCCTAACGAGTCGTCTCCTGATGCGCTTCGGCCCCATGCGACTGCTGGTTCCCGGGATGTCCTTCGTGATCGTCGCGTTGCTCTTGCTGTCGCGCACCGGGGTTCACACCAACTACGCGGTGTCGATCCTCCCGGCGTTCCTCCTCATCGGCGTGGGCATGAGCATCTCGGCGGTGCCGTTGCTCACCATCGCTATGGCCGACGTCCCCCACGCGGACGCGGGTCTCGCCTCGGGCTTCGTGAACGTGTCAGTGTGGCTCGCTTCTTCCGCCGCACTCGCCGTCTTTGGCACGCTGGCGGCCAGTCGGACCCACGCCGTCGCCGCCCTCGGTAAGGGCGTGAACGCCTCGCTCGTCGCGGGCTACCACGTGACCTTCCTCATCGGCGCGCTACTGGGCGTCGCTGGCCTGGTGGTGTGCGTGGTGCTCCTTCGCGCGCCAGCGAAGGAAGTCCTCGACGCGCGAACCAGTGGCACCTTCACCGAAGAGGATGAGCGCGAGTTGCAGATCGCGGCCGCCGAGTTCTAAAGCGTCCCACGCCGTAGCGAATCGCCGTCGCCCTCGGGCGGCGGCGATTCGTGTTACGTCCCGGAATCGTCCATGTAAAAGGTGAACATTTTTTCCGCCGCGACGCGTGCTCCGAGCGAGTCCGTATCGTCGAGCCAAGTCTCAAAGTCAGGCCCCGCGGTGGGCAGGTAGTGATCGAGCATGGCCTGGCGAAGTTCGTCACCCGCACTGGAATGCACGTCGAAGAGTTCGGCAGTGCCGTGGACGGCAATTGAGAGCTTCTCGCTCGGAAGGTGAAGGGCGCTGATGTGAGGACGCATGGCGAGGTGGCGCATCTTGACCGACTCGCGCCCCGCGCTGAAGAAGAACGAGCCGTGGAGAAAGTACCCGTCGACCGGACCGACGAGAGGACGTCCATCGGAGGTCGTCGTGGCCACCGACAGCAACCGCATCCCTTGAAGGCGCGCGCACATATCCTCCGCGCTGAGTCGACGTTCCGTCGTGATGATCTCGGCCATATGGGGTCCGGCGACGCTGAAACTTTCGTCGAGGAGTCGTTGCAGGTGCTCTATTTCGTCGGGACTTTCGAACATCAGTTCCTCTTCCTCGGGACTGCAGTAGTTCTTACGCCACAAATACGCAAAACGGGTGGCCGTCGACGTCGGCGAACACGTAGAGGGGCTCCGCCACATCGTCGGAGCGGTCAAAGCGCACTTCACCACCGAGCGCCACCACCCGCGAGCGCACGGCGTTCAGCTCTTCAAGATTCCCTACGGTGAGATCGAGGTGCAACTGCTGGGGAACCTCCGACGAGGGCCACGTCGATCGAGCAAGCTCGTTAACGTATTGAACCGCGAGACAGGGTTCACCCTTTGCGGTTCGAAGGTTCAGCCAGTCGCGCCCCGCTGTGTCGTCCTGGCCCCGCGCGGGCGGTTCGTGACCTTCGCGATACTCGAGACCGAGAAGTGACCGCCAAAACTCGGCGCTCGCGCGCGGGTTCGTTGAGTCCAAGACCACCTGTCGCAGATGAGGAATGGGAGGACCATCCACGCCGCGAAGACTATCTCAATGACCCCCTCAGTAGCCCATGAAGCATCGGCATCGGCATCGCTGCGCGCGACGTGCGGCGCGTTTCGCGCTTGAGCATCACTCAGGACATGTGGCGATGCCGAACCTTCGCTGCTGTCTCGCTGACGCGTCGCTCCGGATCCCCGGTAAGAGACGCGGGATACCATGAAACGCATGGTGCCGGACCCCAGCCTGATCCACGCGATTGAGGCCGCGGCCCAGGCCGACCCATCAAACGTCGCGCTTCAGATTCATCTCGCCCAACTGCTCGTCGCCGCCGAGCGCAACCTCGATGCGCTGAAAGTGCTCGAGGACGTCCTGCGCGCGACTCCCGACAACATCGAGGCGCTCGGGCTCGCCGCCACCACCGCGGACGCCCTCGGCGATCCGAGGGCCGAGGGTTGGTCGCACCTCTATAGATCACTGGGCGGTGATCAGACCCCCGCCCCCAACGCCGGCGCCGCAGCGCCTTCGGCGCGCGAGGTGACCCCCGAAGGCGCGTCAGACGATCGCGTCGCTGCGGACGACGGTGGCGACTCGAACACCGACACTGATTGGGACGGACTACTGCGCGACGTACTGCGCGACGCCGGGCAACACGCGCCCGTCACGCTCGCGGACGTTGGGGGCCTCCGAGAGGTCAAAGAGCGTCTCCAACAATCGTTCCTTGCGCCACTCAATAATCCAGAGTTACGTCGCGCCTACGGCGCGCGACTGCGCGGCGGACTGCTGCTGTGGGGTCCACCGGGGTGCGGCAAGACGTTCCTCGCACGCGCCATCGCCGGCGAGATGGGCGCGGAGTTCTTGAGCGTCGGTCTCCATCAGGTCCTTGACATGTGGCTCGGTAACTCCGAGAAGCAACTCCACGAGATCTTCGAGTTCGCACGGCGCAACACGCCTTGCGTGCTCTTCTTTGACGAGGTCGACGCCATTGGTCACTCTCGAATGAGCCTCTCGCGCGGAGCGATGCGCAACGTCGTCGCGCAGCTCCTATCCGAACTCGACGGTGTCGAAGAGTCCAACGAGGGCATCTTCGTCATCGGCGCGACTAATCAACCTTGGGACGTCGACCCGGCGCTGCGTCGGCCCGGTCGTTTTGATCGCACGATGCTCGTTCTACCCCCCGACACCGAGGCCCGCGCCGCCATTCTCGCCTACCACTTGCGGGGTCGACCCACCACCGATCTCAACTTCGAACTTCTGGCGCGGGCGTCCGAGGGAATGTCGGGCGCCGACCTCCAACTCGTGTGCGAGGAAGCGACCGAGAGCGCTCTTGCGGCCGCAATTCGCACCGCGACAATGCAACCAATCACCACGCAACAGGTCACCGACGCAATCCGAACGACGAAACCCAGCACGACCGCGTGGTTCGACTCTGCGCGAAATCACGTGCGCTACGCCAACGACGGTGGAGACTACGACGAATTGGCGACGTATCTCAAGCAACGGCGCAGTCGCTGAACACCGTGAGCGACCCGGCCTCGCAGGTGGACCCGCTCGTCAACGAGACGTCGGCCCTGTTGGCAGCTAGGAAGTACGACCTCGCGATGCAGCGCGCACGAGACGCGGCGCGACTGGACCCACGTGACCCCCGGCCCCACCTCCAGTTGTCCCAGGCCCTCTTCAGCCTCGAACGATTCAAGGACGCTCTCGATGAGGCGGACGAGGCGATCGCACTCGACCCCAATAGTGCGGTCGGGTACCGGCTAAAGAGCCTCGCCACCGCGACGATGGCTCGACGTGAAACCTCCGGTGATCGCCTGACCTTGGGTCACGCCGCGGTCGATGCCGCGCGCGAGGCGGTACGGCTGCAACCACGAGAGCCGTCGGGGTACGGGGTGCTCGCGCAGGCGCTGACCACGATCTACGCCCAGATAGAGGCCGACGCCACCGTCCAAGAACTCATTGCGCTCGCACCCCAGCAGGCGTCGACGTGGGTCACCACGAGTTTCGTCGCCCTCGAGGGAAAGCACTGGGACGTCTGTATCGACGCCAGTCGAAAGGCGTTGCGTCTCGATCCGAACAACTACTCCGCCCTCAATAATCTGGGCGTCGCGTTGCGAGCGTCAGGTCACAAACGAGAAGCGGCCGACGTCTTGGCGCAAGCCATACGGGTCAATCCCGATGCGACGATTGCCCGCCGCAATCTCTCACACTCGGGGATCCGAATTGCGCGCGTGGCGATTCTCGTGGCGCTCATCCCCCTCGGCCTGATCGCGCACGTCGGTTTCACGCTCTACGCGCTGTTCGCCTTCGCGAGCAACATCTGGCTATCGAAGGACAAGAAGCTCGCCCTCCGCCTCGAGCGATGGACCGTACCCATCGCCATGCGATTCGCGAAGCCCGCGAAGGACCGCCGACTCCTCGCGCGCGACGGTCGAGGCATGGACACGACGGGCTGACCAGCGGTCCGGCGGCGTTACTCTTGCAGCGCGGCGGTGACCACCTTGGCGATCTGGTCAACTTCGAGTAGGAAGCCGTCGTGTCCTACCTCGGAGTGAATGACGTTCAGCGACCCCGCGTCGGGGATGAGTTGGACTAACTCTTCTTGGAGCGCCAAGGGATAGAGCCGGTCCGAGTCGATGCCGATCACCGTGGTGCGGGCCATAACGTTCGCCAGTGCCTCGGCCACGCCGCCGCGGCCGCGGCCGACGTCGTGGTGGTTCATCGCTTCGCTCAGGACGACGTAACTGTTGGGATCGAAACGGGCGGCGAGCTTCTCGCCCTGGTAGCCGAGGTAGGACTCGATGGCGTAGCGGCCACCTCGTAACGCGTCGCCGCCTTCTTGCGTGTTGCGACCAAAGCGACGATCGAACTCGCCCGAGGAGCGATACGTAATCTGTCCGAGGCCGCGGGCGATGGCGAGTCCCTCCAGGGGCCCCTCACCCCGGTCGTAGTAGTCCCCGCCGTAGTAGTGGGCGTCCGCCTTGATGGCGCGAATCTGCAGCGCACTGAGCGCGATCTCGTCCGCCGTCGACGCCGCCCCGACCGCCAAGACGATCGCGCGTTGGACGCGATGGGGAAAGGTCACCGCCCACTCGAGCACCCGCATGCC
>PLER01000114.1 GCA_003136495.1 Acidimicrobiaceae bacterium | reverse complement strand
GAACTACACGATGGGCAGTACGTGAACTTGGGCATAGGGCTCCCGACGACCGTGCCGAACTTCGTCCCCGAAGGACTCCACGTCGTGCTTCACTCCGAGAACGGCATTCTGGGCGTCGGACCGTATCCCGCCCCCGATGACGTCGATCCCGACCTGATCAACGCGGGGAAAGAGACGGTGACGGTGCTGCCGGGTGCGTCGTTCTTTGATTCGGCGTCGTCGTTCGCCATGATCCGCGGCGGTCACGTCGACGTCGCGGTCTTAGGCGCCATGCAGGTCTCTAAGACCGGCGACCTGGCGAACTGGATGATCCCCGGGAAGATGGTCAAAGGCATGGGCGGCGCCATGGACCTCGTGCACGGCGCGAAGCGGGTCCTCGTGATGATGGAGCACTCGGCGAAAGACGGCGGCTTCAAGATCGTGAACGAGTGCTCGCTGCCATTGACGGGCGTCGCGTGCGTGCAGCGCATCATCACTGATCTGGCGGTGATCGACGTCGAGCCCGAGGGACTCGTCCTTCGCGAGCTCGCCCCGGGCGTCACCCTCGACGAGGTGCGCGCGGTCACTGAACCGGAGCTGTTGGTCGACCTCGACTAGCTCCCTACGTAGTACTTGTCCGCCACCGCGAGGGCTCGGTCGAGGCGAGCGAGGCCGTCACGAGCCTCCTCATCGGTGACCGTGCAGGGTGGCACGACGTGGAGCCGGTTGAAGTTATTGAAGATCAAAAGTCGTTCCTCACGACACGCGGCCAGGATCTCGTTCATCGCCGCCGAACTTCCCCCGTAGGGCGCGAGAGGTTCCTTCGTCGTCCGGTCGCTCACCAATTCCAGGGCGAAGAAGACGCCGCGTCCGCGCACGTCACCGATGATCCGGTGTCGCGTCGCCAACTCCTTCAGCCCGGGCCGCAGCACGTCGTCGCCAATGCGCCGGGCGTTCTCGACGATGCGCTCGCGCTCCATCGTCTCAATGCACGCCACCGCCGTCGCGCAGGCAAGNNGAGAGCGCCTCGTTGAGCACGACGCCGCCGAGGGGCACGTAGCCCGACGTGACACCCTTGGCGAAGGCCACGAGGTCGGGCGTGACGTCCTCGTCCTGGTAGGCGAACCACGCGCCGGTGCGACCGAAACCGCACATGACCTCGTCGGCGATGTAGACGATGCCGTAGCGGTCGCAGATCTCACGAACCCCCGCGAGGAATCCCGGCGGCGGGGTCATGATGCCCGCGGTGCCGGGGACCGACTCCAAGATGATCGCGGCGAAGGCGTTCGGGCCTTCGAAGGCAATGGTGTTCTCGAGGCTCTCCAGGGCTCGGGCGCACTCCTCTGCTTCATTCGCGGCGTGGTACGCCGAGCGGTAGAGGAACGGTCCGAAGAAGTGCACGACCCCGGCGGTGCCGTTGTCGTTCGGCCAGCGCCGGGGGTCGCCGGTCAAATTGATCGACGTCGACGTGCCGCCGTGGTAGCTGCGATAGGTCGAGAGCACTTTCTGTCGGCCCGTATGGAGGCGAGCCATGCGCACCGCGTGTTCGACGGCTTCGGTGCCGCCATTGGTGAAGAACACCTTGGCCGCGCCCTCGAAGGAGTGCTCGAGGATTAGTTCTGCGGCGCGGAAGCGACGCTCGTACCCGTGTTGAGGGGCGATGGTGCAGAGCACCGCTGCTTGTTCTTGAATGGCCCGCACCACGGCCGGGTGCTGGTGACCGATGTTGACGTTGACGAGTTGTGAGGAGAAATCGAGGAACGTCGTACCGTCTTCATCGGTGACGTAGACGCCCTGCGCCGATTTGACCATCATTGGGTTAATCGTTGACTGAGCGGACCACGAGTGAAACACCGAGTTCTTCTCTCGCACTTGCGAGGTCAGGGTGGATCGATCGGTCGACATCCTTCGACCCCTTTCGTATAGATCAGTACTGCGTAGGTTCTTGATTTGCGTCGAGACGCGGCGACGTCCCCCGACGCTACGTCCGCAGGACGACGTTGAGTGGCTCCTCGCCGTCCTGCATTCGTTCAATCTGGTGGCGGAGCAACTTCGCCAGTCGAGGGAGGGCCGCCGACGTGGCCCCACCCACGTGCGGGGAGATCAAAACATTCGACAGCGCAAACAACGGGTGTCCGTCCGGCAGCGGCTCGGGATCGGTGACGTCCAGGGCGAAGCGAAGACGGCCGCTCTGCGCGTGGGCGAGGACGGCCTCGGTGTCGGCGACGCGGCCGCGCGCGATATTGACGAGCAGGCTGCCGTCTTGCATGCGGGAGAGGAAGGAGTCATCGATGAGGTGGGTGGTCTCCTCGTTCAGCGGCACGCCGACAACCACGACGTCGGCGAGGGGCAGCAGTTCGAANNGGCACGAGGCGGTCTTCGATGGCCTTACCTACTCCGCCGTAGCCGACGAGCAGCACCGTGCGATCAGCCAGGCTTGGTCGCCAGACCCGTTCCCACTTGCCCCGTTCGGCCGAGCGCACGAAGTCAGGGATGCCTCGTTGCGACGCGAGGATCAGCGCCAGCGTGAGTTCCGCGGTGGAGGTCTCATGCACCGACGCGGCGTTCGCGTAGACCTGGCCGGGCGGCAGGACCTCCGCGACGCCGTCGAAGCCGAGCATCGGGCTCTGGACGAGTCGAGCCGTGACGAAGGCGAGTTGGGCGAGGACGTGTGGGCCAACCATGTACGGAGGGACGACGATGTCGATCGTCGCCACCGGCGGCGGCCCGGTCATGTCCCAGGTGATCACCTCGACATCGTCTGGTCGGTCCTCAAGGAGGTTCGCCAGTCCCGCGTCGGGGACGCTGACGATGAGAGGGGCGGCGTTCGCTGTTTGATTCATCGAATGCCGAGTCTAGGGAACGGGTATCGGACAACACAGCGAGTGACGGTGTTGAGCCGCCGACGTCGCGCGGAACGAAACACGACTGAGGCGACCACCAACCATGAGATGTACTCTTTTTGCGGCGACGCGCCCCACCGGACGCGGAGAGGGGCGACCATGAGCGGTGTGCGAGTACTGGTCGGAACACGAAAGGGCGCGTTCATCCTTCGCGCCGACGGCGCGCGGAAGAACTGGGACGTCAGTGGTCCCTTCTTCGGCGGGTGGGAGGTCTTCCACATGAAGGGCTCCCCCGTCGATCCCAACCGCATCTTCGCCTCGCAGTCGACGAGTTGGTTCGGGCAGTTGATCCAACGATCTGACGACGGTGGTCAGACCTGGGAGCCGGTCGGGAACCAGTTCAACTATGACGGCGTGCCCGGCACCCACCAGTGGTACGACGGGACACCCCATCCCTGGGAGTTTGCTCGCGTCTGGCACCTCGAGCCGTCCCTGAGCGACCCCGACACCGTGTGGGCTGGTGTCGAGGATGCGGCGCTCTTTCGTTCGGTGGACGGCGGTACGAGTTGGAGCGAACTCTCGGGACTACGTGGTCACGACACCGGTTCGGCCTGGCAACCTGGCGCGGGTGGGATGTGTCTGCACACGATCATCGTCAGTCCGAAGGACCCCCGTCGGATCTTCGTGGCGATCTCGTCGGCCGGAGCGTTCCGCAGTGACGACGAGGGGACAACCTGGCGACCGATTAACCACGGACTGCACTCCGAAGGGTTGCCGGACGAGGACGCCGAGGTCGGGCACTGCGTGCACCGCATCGCGCTGCACCCCTCGAACCCCGACGTGCTCTTCATGCAAAAGCACTGGGACGTCATGCGCAGCGACAACGCGGGTGACTCGTGGAGCGAAGTCAGTGGCAACCTGCCCTCGGACTTCGGATTCGCCATCGACGTGCACGCGCACGAGCCCGAGAC
>PLER01000051.1:6756-20112 GCA_003136495.1 Acidimicrobiaceae bacterium | reverse complement strand
GGCGTCACGTCGTAGCCGTGGGCAAAGACGATCGTGGGGTACCCACCGCTTCGGGCTATGGGTAGTTCGCCGCCGGCGTCGCGTGTCCCCCCGGCAGTTGCGAGGACGGGATATCGGATTTCGGTGACGAGTTTTCGGCTCGTGGAGAGCACTCGAAACGGGGTCGTCGAATAGTTGAGCAAGGAACGTGAGTGATCAACGAACGTGCAACGGGCGACGCCAACGCCGAAGGGGGGTGTTGGCGTGGCGTGTTCGGTGCGGGTAGACGCGGCGACAAGTGGTGCCGCGAGGGCCAGCGTAATGACGCAGGTCGCCGCTACGCCGAGCGAGCGGAGCGGAGCTTGGACGGACTGAACCCGACCTTGTCCTCTTCGACGCCACCAGGTCTTTGCCATCGCGTCGTGACCTCGGTGTTCGTCCACGACGGTTCGGCGTACGTCGCCGATGAGATGGATCATCGTGCTCTTATTGAGGAGACCTTCGCTGTGGCAACGAGCGACCTTCCACCGGCGTGACGCCGACGACGTTGCCGGCGCGACACGCGTTAAAACTCTCGTGGTACGCGAAGTCTCGAGAAGAGATTGGCGCGAGTGGAAGTTGGATGAGGATGCTCTCGACGAGACAGTTTTTTGGTGGCGCGATGGTGGTGGGAGTGGTGTCTCGGTAACTGAGCCCGAACGATACGACGTCGTTCGATCCGATAGCGAGCAGCTTTGGGGTCACGGACGCGTACACCGAAGTCCGGTGGACCACCCTTACCTTCGCATCGAGTCGCGAGGCGGTGAAGAACGTGAGATCCGGGTAGCCGTACATCCCGCACTCGGTGAGGCCGGNNTTGGCGGTGCACGCCTGCAGGGACGGGGGACTCGCGTTCGCTGGTTGTGACACGAAGGGGCTCCACGCCAGGCCGACAACGATCAACATCATCACCGCACGAAACCTCGCCTGATGTGTCCCTCGTAGGGTCATGGCCTGATTCTAAAGAGTTGTCACGCCGATGCAAGACGTCCCTTTGGTAACCGGCTCCTAATGCGTCGGCGAGCTCGCGAACCAGTGGGCTTTTAGTTCGGGTTCGGCCCACGCCCGAAATGTTTGCGCCACGGGGGCGTTGCACGTCTCTCGATGACGAAGGCTTCAAGAGCGGTGCTCAAATCAGTCACGGTGCTTCCTCCCCGAGGGCGACATCGGCCAGTACGTCGCCCAACTGGTTTAAGCGGTCTTCCCAACCCCGACGGCGATCGGCCATCCACCGCTCGGCGGCGGTCATCGCGGATGGCTCGATCCGGCACATTCGAGTTCGGCCCACCTTCTTTGTCGTCACGAGTCCGCACGCCTCGAGGACTTGCACGTGTTGCACGACAGCGGCGAGCGACATGTCAAGGGGCTCAGCCAGTTGGCTGATTGAAGCGGGCCCCACAGTGAGGCGCTCGACCATTGAGCGCCGGCTCTTATCGGCGAGCGCCTGGAAGGTCCTGTCGAGGTTGACTGATTGGTCAAGCATATGCTTTAGCATAGGCGGCAGATACAAAACAGTCAAGTAACTGCTTGTCTGTCGTGTTTCGAGTCTCGGGGTGACCGCGACGAGGCGAACACGAATCCGGAAGCGTCAGCCAGCAAGCAACTCGTCGGCGGTGATCGGACGCCGCGGGAGAGCGAACCGAGGTCCATACAGCAAGAGCGGCGTGCCCCACTCGGGACACGCCGCTCTTTTGTGGAGCTGTCGGTTACAGCAGTTGACCGGGGTTCGACGGGGGAGTCCCGAGGGCCAGTAGTGCGGCCGCACGAGTTGAGACCGCGGTGCCGACGGTCTGCTGGTAGGTCAGGTGGGCCGTCTTGGCCTCCTGAGGCGTGGTCGCGGCGGCCAACGACGTCGACAGGGTCGACTGCGCGGTCGCGACGGTTGCGCGGAACGCCTCGTTGGCGGCCTGGATGCCGTCGACGTACGCCGTGCCGTTATAGCCCGCGGGCGGCGCGGGGGGATCGCCCGCCGCGGTAATCGCCGCCACGCGCACGTTCAACGCCGCTTCCGCCGACACCTCAAAGGCGGAAATCGCCGCTTGACGCTCCGCCTTGGTGGTCGCGGCAGCTAACGCCGCCTGAAGGGTGGAACGGGCGGTACCCATTGACGTGTGAAACGTGGTGTTAATGGCCTTGATGCCCTGGACGTAGGTGACCCACGTCGCGCGCCATGTCGTCCACGGGGTTGACGCCGCGGCGGTGTTGCTCGATGACGCCGTGGTTGAGGCGGCGAACGCCACTGCGGGAACGCTGAGACCCATCGTGGTCACGAGGGCGACGACCGCAAGGGACTTGGTTGCAATGCTCTTCATAAGTTCTCCTTTCATAAGAACAGAGGTCAGAGTAGAAAAGAGAACTGTGAGAGCGATGTGAAGTCGCTGGGGAATCACTTCGAGGATCGTTCGAGAATTCTGAGAACGATGTGCGTTGTTACGCCCTTGGGCGCTCGGTGCGAGTTTGTTGTGTGAGCGTTCAGGACATCGTTCGAACGCTGATCGATCGATCGCGTGGCCTACGAAGAGTCACCGCTCACGGGGCGACGAGTCGATTCCTCTCACGAACGGTGGCCGTGCGCCGCGATCGAGACATGCTCCCATTCGCGCCACAGGGCCAAACGCGATTCGTAGTCGGCGGTGGCCAGGGCCAGTGGTCCGTCGCCGAAGAAGATGCGCAACGGTGGGCGAGGGGCGTCGACGACCGTCAATATGGCCTCACGCGTGGCGAAAGGATCTCCGGGATTAGCGCCGCGGCGTGCGCGAAGGCGGGCGTTTTGTTCGCGCGCCTCGTCGTAAGCAGGCAGGGGCGTCGCGTGCTTCGCCGACGAGCCGCCCCAATCGGTGGCGTAGCCCCCCGGCTCCACGATCGTGACGTGGACGCCGAAGGGTTCAACTTCACGAGCGAGGGCTTGACTCAGACCTTCGAGCGCCCACTTCGACGCGTGGTACATCCCAATGTTGGCGAAGGCCGTGATACCGCCAATGGAGGTCACCTGAATGATGTGACCGCTGCCCTGTGCGCGTAACTGAGGGAGCACCGCTTGAGTGACCCACAGTGCGCCGAAGAGATTCGTCTCGATCTGCTCGCGGGCTTCGCTCTCGGAGAGTTCCTCGACCATGCCGAACTGTCCGTAGCCCGCGTTGTTGATTACCACATCGAGTCGTGCGAATCGGTCGATGGCCTGTTGTACGACCTTGGTGACCGCGTCGCGATCAGTGACGTCGAGGGCGAGGGGAAGGATCAGTTCCCCATACTGCTCCTTGAGGTCGTCGAGAGTGGCCGCGTCACGAGCCGTCCCGACCACTTGGTCACCGCGGTCGAGGGCCGCGATCGCCCACTCACGGCCGAAACCGCGCGAACTGCCGGTGATGAACCACGTCTTTTGGGTCACGGGGACTCCCTTTCGATAGATGGCGAGTGACGTAGGTGTGTCACGCGCCGCGTCTCAGCGTACGGGTGTGGGCCCAGACGACGTTCAACTCTCCGATGGGTTCTGCGATTTTGTGCCGGCGTTTTTCCCGGCGCCGCGACGTGGCGTTGTCGTTACGCGGGACCAGTGCCGGCGGCGTTACAGGCGCGAGGGTCCCACGGCTCGAGCGTGGGATTCACTGAACTCGGCGTCGTGAAGAGACCGTTGCCCCTCAACCCCGGCGGCACGTAGACCGTCGTCGTCGTGACTGATGGCGCGATGGTGGTGGTCGTACCGGAGTGCTTCTTGAGGGTCGTGGTTGTGGTGGGCGCCTTCGTTACCGGGGCACTGACGCTTAGCCCGGTGCCGGTCTGGACGGTTACTTCTGCGCCGGGGGTCACGTCCTTCGGGTTGTAGCCGAGGATGGCCGGCCCCTGCAGCTCGGCCAAGACTGCTTGGGCGGCCGCGAGTTGAGGACTCTTCCAGTCGCCGTTGGGTGGCGGCGGTGAGCCCCCGTACCAGACGACGGTCTCGCTCACGGGGCCGTCGGGGGTCACGTCGCCGGTCGACACCACGTCAAAGCCCAGTCGGTGGAGGGGAACCGCGACGACGGCCGCTTGGTTGGTGGCGCCCGTGCCGTTCTCCACGCTGACTTTGATGCTCGAGGGCGTTGGAAGCTTCTGGCCGGTGAAGGGGCTATCCCCCGGAGGGACGTCGAAGATCGTGTTGATCGCCTCCACGCCATTGGGTTGCACGGGAAACACCACGTCGCCGTAGTAGTAACCCTGATAAAGCAGTGATCCAGTCTCGACGTCGGTCACCGGGTAGGTGAACTGGGGCACGTTGCCGATCTGGGTGTGGGCGAAGGTGCGCGCGAGGTGGACCATCTCACCCTCGGAGAATCCGCTGTCGACCGTGAGGTCCGGCAGCACGGCGGTGGCGATGCTCTGATCGGTGAAGGGGTCGCTGAGGCCGCGCGCGGCCACCTTTGATGCCAAGACGCGTAAGAACTCGTGCGTACGACGAATCCGCGCGAGGTCCGATAGCGCCTCGAAGGGCCACGAGCGAGGGTCGTGGTTCGACGGGTCGGGCTGGATTTCCAGGTGGCGGGCACGCACCACTTGGAGGGCGCGGTACCCGTCGAGGTCGTAGCAGCCCTTTCGCTCGATGTTGAGTCCGGACTCGGCGTCGAAGATGGGCACCGGGAAGTACATCTTCACTCCGCCCAGGGCGTCCACGACACTGGCGAACGTGTCGAAGTTCAGCTCGACGTAGTGGTTGATCGGGATACCGAAGTCCTCTTCAATCGCGGTGATGAGTTGACTGGGTCCCTCGTAGAGCGCGGCGTCGATCTTGTTGGCGCCGATGATTCGCGCGTTCGGAACGAAAAGGTCGCGGGGGATGGAGAGTAAGGAGACCGCGCCGGTGCTCGGCACGAGGTGCAAGATCATGTCGATATCGCTGTTGACACCGTTCACCCCATCGGCGCAGAGTCCGTACGCGGGGTTCTGCACCTTGAGGGCGCAGCGACTTGTCGAACCGACGAGCAGGAGGTTTAAGGGCGCCCCCGCATTGCCGCTTGATTGAATGGTCGACACCTTGATCCGGTGGACGAGCGATCCGAGGTAGTAGTAGTCCGCGACAACGCCACCGACGACGAGGACTATGACCAGCCCTACGGCGATGAGCGAGCGACGAACCCATTTGTAACGTCGGCTTCGCGGCGCTCGACGAGTTCGACGAGACGGTGACTGGCGCCGATCGACCGCATCGCCCATGGCGACCAATCGGTCGTGGTTGGCGATTTTCCGATCCGATCTCGACGAACCCCGACCACTCGTTTCATCGGGCATCGGAGAATTCTAGTTCTCGCACTGCGATAAACCGCGACCGGAACCTCCGAGGACCGACAACGGCCGCGACTACGTCGACGATGTCGAACTACTGCCCGGTGAGGTACTTCTGCGCGGCTTGAACGTGGAGGTAGCGCGGACCGCTCTTGGCGCACGCGATGAAGGGAAAGGGGACGACCGTCGATTCTTTCTGACCCGGCGGATAGACGCGAAGTCCCGCGGCGGTGATCGGGGCGCACTGGGCGGCGGGGAAGTTCTCCGCGACGGTGATCTGCACGACGACGGTGGCGGTGCTCCGCGAGGTGTCTTGCTCGAAGCCCCTGGCGCTTTGCGCGCTTCCGAGCGTGATGACCGTAGCGGCGTGTTCGCCGTCGCGCGCCGCGGCGCTGCCGAGTTGGATACCCGCTTGGGTGACGCCGGAGATGCCGGGGTAGCCGTAGAGCGTGCACGAGTGCGCCGAGAGGTTCGTGAAGTTCAAGTTGTAGTAGGAACTTCCCGCGGCACCGTTGCCCTGGGTGTTGAGCCAGACGTCCAAATTGGCCGTCGTGCAGGCCGGTGCGGCCGCGCTCGCCGCCACCACCGGTGCGCCGGCCAGACCGACGACGACGAGGCTCGCAAAGAGAGTGACGCTGCTCGCGAGGGCGAGGACTTTGGTCGAACGACGACCTCGGTAGGGGAAAGTGTGACGGTGCATGACGCACCTCCTTGAAGTTGCGCGACGGTGATATTGCCTTCGTGTCGCACACCAATCGTAGGTGCGCACTTCGCGGAATTCGTTTCGTTTACTGCTTTGTCATCAAGTTGTAAACCGATGTCACGCAGTTGTAAAGAAGTCGCGCACGGCGTCGGCGAACCACTGTGCGGAGGGCTTGGGCGTGCGACGAAACGTCAGACGATCGACCTCGACGAGACCGAAGCGCGGACGGTATCCGAAGGTCCATTCGAAGTTATCGAGCAGTGACCACTGGAAGTAGCCGCGTACGTCGAGCCCGTCGTCGAGCAGCCCTCGCACCCCGCGAAGGGCTTCGTCGAGGTAGCGAATTCGTTGGGTGTCGTCGGCGGTACCGATGCCGTTTTCGGTCACGATGATGGGCGCGCCCGAGAGTGCGATGGCTCGACGCACCGTGTAGTCGACGCACTGGGGCCAATAGAGATACCCCATGTCGGTGACTTCGCCGTCGGGATCGGTCACGACGCCGTTGGGACCGACGATGAGTTTGGTGTAGCACTGGACCCCGACGTAGTCCTCGCCCCGCAGGGCGAGCAGGTACTTGTCTTCCATCTCCTCTCGAAAGGAGTTGAGCTCGTCTTCGAACCCCGGTACGGCCTCGTACTCCTGCATCGAGAGGGGCAGTCCCACGGGGAAGTCGCCCGGCCCGGCCTTGAGCTCGTCGCGCATCGCGATGTGACAGGCTCGCATGGTTTGATTGACCGCCACGAAGCGGTCCCAGCTCGTGACCTGGGGCGGGAAAAGCCCGATGAGGTAGCCCATGATGGCCACGATGTTGGGTTCGTTGATCGTGCACGCGACGCCGATCAGGTCACCGAGTGACGCCGAGACTTCACGCGCGTAGGTTGCCATCCACGAGACGATGTGCGGACTTTCAAATCCACCCGCGTCGGCGACCCACAGCGGCAACGTGAAGTGGTGCAGCGTGACGACGGCGGTGACGCCGCGCGCGTGACACGCCTCCAGCACTCGGCGGTAGTGCTCGAGAGCGTCGCGCGAGAAGACGCCGTGCTCGGGTTCGATGCGCGCCCATTCGACCGAGAGGCGAAAGGCGTTGAGACCAAGTCCGACCAAGATGTCGAGGTCCTCTTCGTAACGGTTCCACGAGTCACACGCGTCACCGCACACTTCGACGGCGTGGGTGTTCTCGGCACGTTCGTACCGCCACCAATCACAGTTCGTGTTGCCACCCTCTATCTGGTAGGCCGAAGTGGACGTGCCCCAGAAGAACGATGCCGTGTGCGTGCTCATCGCAACAAGTTAGAACGTCGCTGTCGTGGTCGCGAGGTTCCTCCGATGTGGCTACCGAGCTCCGGTAACGTGGCTCAGACTATGAGTCCCGACGGCGCCGCCACGAAGCGACGGCGCCCGTGATTGGCGGCGCTCGGCTGCTCACGTTTCTCGCGTCGTCGCTGTTGATCATCATGGTGCCGGGTCCGAGCGTGCTCTTTACGTTGGCCCGAGGTGTGGCCTGGGGACGCGTCGTCGCGGTGCTCACCGTGCTCGGCAACAGCCTCGGAACTCTGGTGCTCTCGGTCATCGTGGCGGTTGGTCTCGGGCCGCTGCTCGCACACTCCAAAGCGCTCGGCGTCGTTCTCCAGCTCGCCGGTGGCGTGTACTTGCTCTGGCTCGGCTACGACGCGCTGCGCCACCGTCGTGAACACGCCCGCGCCATGACCGAGCGCGAAAGCCGTCGACCGAACAACGTGAAGATCGTTCGCCAGGGTTTCGTCGTCGGCATTCTCAACCCCAAGTCGCTCGTGTTTTTCGCCGCGGTGTTTCCCCACTTCGTCGAGCGCTCCAAGGGCCACGTCACCGAACAGTTGTTGATCTTCGGGGTCATTTTCAGCCTGATGGCGTTTTGCAGTGACAGCACCTGGGGCCTCATCGCGGGCACCGCGCGCCAGTGGCTCGCCGATTCCCCCACTCGACTGATCGTGCTGCGCACCGTGGGCGCGTCGGTGATGATGACCCTGGGTGTGGTGATCATCGCGAGCGCCCTCGCGAGCTGAGGCGAGGTGTGTTCGCGAACCGGCGAAGGATTCCTACACTGCTCTGTGCGAAGGAGCAGTAATGAGCATGCACGGTGGTGGGGGCGGGGCGGCCCGGATGGGCATGCGCTCGATGCGTCAGGACCGCAAGATCCTCGAACACCAGCTCAAGAAGGGCACGCTGCCGCGAATCCTCAAGTTCGCCACGCACTACCGACCGGCCCTCATCTTTTTCTTAGTCGTCGTGGTCATTGACGCCGTCATCTCGTCGGTCTCGCCGCTCATCTTGCGCGAGATTATCGACGTCGGCATCTACAAGCACCGCGCGGACTTGGTGATCGGCCTGGCGGTGTTGACCGCGGTGCTGGCGATCTTCGACGCGGGACTGCAGATGTTCGAGCGCCGGATCTCGGCGCTGATCGGCGAAGGGTTGATCTACGACCTTCGAGTGGAAGTCTTCGAGCACATCCAGGCGATGCCCATCGCATTCTTCTCCCGCACGCAGACCGGCGCATTGATCAGCCGACTCAATAACGACGTCATCGGTGCGCAACAGGCCTTCACCGACCTCTTCTCGAACGTCGTGGGCAACGTGATCCTCGTGGCCATCATCCTGGTCGTGATGTTCTTCTTGAGTTGGCCGATCACGCTGGTCGCGCTGGTGCTCGTGCCGGTGTTCCTCTTTCCCGCCCGTCGGGTGGGGCGTCGCCTCGGCACCCTCTTCCAGCGCGGTATGGAACTGAACGCCGAGATGAACATGGTGATGAGCGAGCGCTTCAACGTCGCGGGCGCGATGCTCGTGAAGCTCTTCGGTCGGCCGAACGAGGAGCGAGCGGAGTTCGAACGCCGTGCCGGGCAGGTGCGCGACATCGGCATCCATCAGGCGACCTACCAGCGTTTCTTCTTGATTTCCCTCACCCTCACGGCCTCGCTGGCGACCGCCTTCGCGTACGGATTTGGTGGTGTCGAAGCGGTGCGCGGCGTGATCGGCGTCGGTACCGTCGTGGCGCTGACGGCGTACTTGGGTCGCCTCTACGGGCCGCTCACGCAACTCTCGAACCTCAACATCGACTACATGTCCGCGATGGTCAGCTTCGAGCGCCTCTTCGAGGTACTCGACCTAGAGCCGATGATCAAGGAGAGCCCCGACGCGCGGCCGATTCCCGACGGACCGGCCGAGCTGCGTTTCAGTCACGTCGACTTCTCCTACCCCGGGGCGGAGGACGTCTCGCTCGCGTCCTTAGAGGCGGTGGCGCGACTCGACGACACCCCGCGTACGGCGGTGTTGCACGACATCAACTTCGTCGTCGAGCCCGGCACGATGACTGCGCTGGTCGGGCCGAGTGGCGCGGGTAAGACGACGATCTCGATGCTGGTCTCGCGCCTCTACGACGTCGATGGGGGATCGGTCACCATCAACGGCGTCGACCTGCGTGACGCGTCGACGGCTTCGCTCAACGCCACCGTCGGTGTGGTGACCCAAGACGCCCACCTCTTCCACGACACGTTGCGCTCGAATCTGCTCTTCGCCAAGCCCGACGCTACCGACGTCGAGATCGAAGCGGCGCTCGAATCCGCCCAGATCGCCGAGATGGTGTCGGCGTTGCCGCTCGGTCTCTCGACGGTCGTCGGTGAGCGGGGTTATCGCCTCTCGGGTGGCGAGAAGCAGCGCGTCGCACTCGCGAGGTTGCTCCTAAAGGCGCCGCACCTCGTGGTGCTCGACGAGGCGACCGCGCACTTAGACGCCGAGAGTGAAGCGGCGGTGCAACGAGCGCTGGACGAAACCATGCACGACCGAACCTCGATCGTCATCGCGCATCGGCTCTCGACGATCCGTAACGCCGATCAGATACTGGTTATCGACGCGGGCCGAGTCGTCGAGCGCGGCACGCACGCCGAACTCCACGCCCGCCCGGGGCTCTACCGCGATCTCTACGAGACCCAGTTCGCGCACCAAGAGGACTAGCCCATCGCGTGGGCGCCACCGTCGACGTGGATGATCGACGCGGTGGTGGCGCGCAAGAGCGGGGACAACAACGCGACGGCCGTATCGGCGACGGCGCTGGCGTCACGGACGTCCCAGCCGAGGGGCGCCCGTTCGCTCCAGGTGTCTTCAAAGATCGAAAAGCCCGGAATCGACTTGGCGGCCATGGTGCGGATCGGTCCGGCCGCCAGCATGTTGACGCGGATCTTGTCCGGTCCAACCTCGCGGGCGAGGTAGCGGCCGAGCGACTCGAGCCCGGCCTTCATCACGCCCATCCAGTCGTAGAGCGGGTACGCGCGCGACCCGTCGAAATCGAGCGCCACCACCGACGCACCCCCCAGCGCTTCGCTCTTTTGTAGCAGCGGTCGAAAAGCGCCCACCAACGCGGCCAGGGAGTACGTCGAGGCGTGCAGGGCGATCGAGACGTCGGAGAAGGGAGCGGCGAACATGCCCTCGCCGAGGCAGCTTGGCGGCGCGTAGCCAATGGCGTGCACCAACCCGTCGAGGCGACCGAAGCGTGTGGTGACCTCCTCGACGGCCGCGTCGACTTGGGCGGGGTCGGTGACGTCGAGTTCGATGATCTCCCCGACGTCGCCGAGCTTCTTCGCGGTGCGACGCGTGATCGATGCGCCGCGACCGAAACCCGACAGCGCCACCGTGGCGCCCTCTTCGAGGGCCCGTTTGGCGATGCCGAAGGCGAGGGAGTCGTCGGTCAGTACGCCGGTGACCAAGATACGGTTGTCGCGGAGAAGTGCCATCTTGATTAGCGTACTTCCAGGCATTTGCGAGACGAGGGTAGTGATGACGACTGTGGGAGTACTGGGTGGCACCGGACCGGCGGGACGGGGCGTGGCGATTCGCTTGGCCAGTGCGGGCTACGACGTGATCCTCGGGTCTCGCGACGAACTGCGCGCCGGCGTCACGGCGGCGGCGCTCGTGCCCCGGGGTCCGGGCGTCGTGCGCGGGGCGACGAATGAAGTGGCCGCCGACTGCGACCTCGTCATCGTCGCCACGCCCTACGACTCGGCCGTCGCGACCGTCAAGGCGCTGAAATCAGCCCTCGCTGGCAAGATCGTCATCTCGATGGTGAACGCCCTCGCGAAGGAGGGTCGCGAGATGGTCCCGCTCTATCCGGCGCGTGGATCCATGGCCGCCCAACTGGCCTTCGCGCTACCCGAGAGCACGATCGTGGGCGCCTTTCACCACCTCCCGGCGAGTGACATGGAGGACCTCGACAGCGACCTCGACGCCGACGTGGTGATCTTCTCTGACGACGCACCCGCGCGCGACGTCGTCGCCGCGCTCGTCAACGAGATGCCCGGGCTTCGAGCGATCATCGCCGGCTCAATGTCGTTGGCGAGTGCTATCGAGGCCTTTACCGCCGTGTGCATCTCGGTCAACATCCGTCACAAGGCCCACAGTTACGTGAAGCTCGCCGGACTGCCGGAGTGATGCAGCTCTACGACAGCGCCCGTCGTGGCATCTTCGCGCTCGACGTCGGTCCGGTGGCGTCGCTCTATAGCTGCGGCATCACCCCTTATGACTCGGCGCACCTCGGTCACGCCTTCGTCTACCTCGCCTTTGACGTGCTGACGCGCCGATTGATCGACCTCGGTCACGAGGTGCACTGCGTTCGCAACGTCACCGACGTCGACGACGACATCTTGCGCAAGGCTCGCGAATTGGGCGTCAACTATTTGGACCTGGCCGCCGAAGAGATGGTCACCTTCGAGCGCGACATGAAGCTCATCAACCTGCTCGCCGTCTTCGCCGAGCCGCGCGCGACGAGTGCCATCCCGGAGATCCTCACGTTGATCGGCCGCACCTTCGACGCGGGCGTCGCCTATGAGGTCGACGGGTCGGTCTACTTCGAGGTCTCGAAGTTCCCCCGCTTCGGCCAGGTCAGCCACGAGTCTCGCGCGTCGATGCTCGATCTGGCCGCCATCCACGGCGGCAAACCCGACGATCCCAACAAACGCGACCCGCTCGATTTCGTGCTCTGGCAACCCTCCCTCGAGGACGAACCGGCCTGGGAGTCGCGCTGGGGACCGGGGCGACCGGGCTGGCACATCGAGTGCTCGGCGCTGGCGCTGCGCGAACTTGGCGTCACCGTCGACGTACACGGGGGCGGCCGCGATCTGGCCTTTCCCCACCACGAGTGTGAGAGCGCCCAGAGCGAATCGGTCACCGGCGCGCCCTTCGTGAAGCACTGGATGCACGTCGGACTCGTCGGCCTGGACGGGATCAAGATGAGCAAGTCGCTGGGCAATCTCGTGTTCGTACACGATCTCGTGCGGCGTTCCGAGAGCGCGGCGGTGCGCCTGGCGCTGCTCGATCACCACTACCGCGAGGACTGGGAGTGGCGCGAGGAGTCGTTGCTCCAGGCCCAGTCGCGCCTGGCGACGTGGCGTTCGACGGTGACGACCGGTCGAACCTCGAGCGTGCTCGAGGACGTTCGCGCGGCCCTCGACGAGGACCTCGACACGCCCGCCGCACTGGCCGCGATCGACGCCGCCGCCCACGCCGGGGCCCTCGTCACCTCAGCCGCCTCGTTGCTCGGCGTTACGCTGTAGGCAACGAAAGGCCCCGATGTCTGATCTCAACGTAGAGCTCCCCGACGGCAGCCTGCGGCGCCTGGAATCCGGTGCCAGCGCCCTCGACCTGGCTCGTGACGTGGGCAAACGCCTCGCGAAGGATGCCCTGGCGGCGCGGGTGAATGGACACTTGGTCGATCTCGCGACGCCACTCGCCGACGGAGACCGCGTCGCCATCATCACCGGTACCAGCCTCGAAGGACGTGACGTCCTGCGACATTCGAGCGCGCACGTCATGGCCCAGGCGGTGACCCGCCTGTGGCCCGGGGCGCACTACGCCATCGGCCCGGCGATCGCCGACGGCTTCTACTACGACTTCGAACTCCCCAACGGGGCCCACTTCAGTGACGACGACTTGGTGCGCGTCGCGGCGGAGATGCGTGCGATCATCGCCGAGGACCAGCCCTTCACGCGCGAGGAGCACTCCTTCGCCGACGCGCTCGAACTCTTCAAGGACCAACCCTTCAAGGTCGAGATCATCGAAGCGGTCGAGCGCGGGGGGAGCGAGGAGGACCTCAGCGAGGTGGAGAGCACTTCGGCGGTCTCGACGTACTCCAATACCGCGGCCTTCGTGGACCTCTGTCGTGGACCTCACGTGCCCTCGACCGGTCGACTCGGCCACTTCCGTCTCACTCGCGTCGCGGGTGCGTACTGGCGCGGCGATGAGAAGAACCCGCAACTTCAGCGCATCTACGGCACCGCCTGGGAGTCCGAGGAGGCGCTCGCCGCGCACTTGCACCAACTCGAAGAGGCCGAGGCCCGCGACCACCGCAAACTCGG
>PLER01000051.1:0-6733 GCA_003136495.1 Acidimicrobiaceae bacterium | reverse complement strand
GCTGAGTCGATGTACCCGCCGATGACCTTGGATGAGGGCCAGCAGTACTACTTAAAGCCGATGAACTGCCCGTTCCACCTGCTCATCTACAAGTCGCGGCCCCGCAGTTACCGCGAACTCCCGCTGCGCCTCTTCGAGTTCGGCGCGGTCTATCGCTACGAGCTCTCCGGCGCCGTCCAGGGCCTCACCCGGGTGCGCGGCATGACCCAAGACGACGCGCACATCTTCTGCACCCGAGAGCAGATGGCCGAAGAGATCGAAACGACGCTCAATTTCGTGTTGAGCCTCCTGCGTGACTTTGGGTTGAACGAGTTCTACCTCGAACTCTCGACCCGTCCGCCCGGCAAGTCCGTGGGGGCCGACGAGGAGTGGGCCGAAGCCGAAGCGACCCTCGAAGCGGTCGCCAACAACGCCGGACTCGACTTGGTGCTCGACCCCGGCGGCGGTGCCTTCTACGGTCCGAAGATTTCGGTCCAGGCCCGCGACGCGATTGGGCGCACGCATCAGATGTCGACGATTCAACTGGACTTCCAAGAGCCCAAGCGCTTCGACGCCACCTACGTCGCGCCCGACAACACCCGCACGCGCCCGATCATGATCCACCGCGCGCTCTTTGGCTCGGTGGAGCGCTTCATGGCGATCTTGATCGAGCACTACGCGGGGAACCTACCGACGTGGCTCTGCCCCGAGCAGGTGCGGGTCCTCGGGGTGCGCGACGACCACGACGACTACGCCTACGAGGTCGCGGCCACGCTGCGCGCCGACGGCGTGCGCGTGAGCGTCGAAGCCGCCAGTGAGCCTCTCGGCTCGCGCATCCGAAAGGCCAAGTTGGAAAAGGTGCCCTACGTCGTCGTCGTCGGGGATGAGGACGTGGCCAACGCCACCCTCGGGATCAACGCCCGGGGCTCGAACGCCCCCGAGCGCGGTGTCTCGGTAGCGAACTTCGCCGCGCGACTTCGCGAAGAGATCGACGCCCACGCTTCGCCGGAAGCCCCCGTGTGGCCCTAGAGCGCTTCTCGGCGGCGTGGCGCGAGCACTACGTCTCGAACGCCTTCGAGGGCACCTTCGATAAGGACGCCAACGAGTGCGTCTTTTGTGAGTTGGGTCGCTCACCGGTCGAGGAGTCGACGGGCGTTCTTCGTCGCAGTGAGTCGTGCTTCGTGGTCTTAAACGCCTACCCCTACGGATCGGGTCACCTGCTGGTGGTGCCCTATCGCCACGTGGGATCACTCGAGGAGTTGAGTGACGCGGAGTACCTCGATTTCTCACTCACCCTTCGTGACACGGTGGCGGCCCTCAAGAGCACCTACGCCCCCGACGGCATGAACGTCGGTATGAACCTCGGCAGCGCCGCCGGTGCGGGAATTCCCCGACACCTCCACGCCCACGCCTTGCCGCGTTGGGACGGCGACACCAACTTCATGACGACCATCGGTGAGACGCGGGTCCTGCCCGAGTCCCTCCAGTCCACCTGGCGCAAGGTCCACGAGCACCTTTGATCCGTACCGGTGCGGCCCGTCGCCCGCGGCGGAGCCGGGAACCCGAGGGGTCGAACGGTAGACTCGCTCCCATGAGCCAAGAGGGTCGATGTTCGACGGCAAGTTCCGCCAGTCCGTAGACGCGACGACCGCGCCGGTAGGGCGCTGGCTCGTTCGAATAGGGTTTTCGGCCGACGTGCTCACGGGCTCAGGATTGGTGTTCGCCTGCGCGACCGCCTGGGCGATCGCCGACGGTCAACACTTCTGGGCGATCGTGCTCTTGACCTTGACGGGGTTCCACGACCTCTTGGACGGGGCCGTTGCGAAGGCGTCACACCGCGCCAGTCAGCGCGGCAGTTTCTTCGACTCGGTCGCTGACCGCGTGGCCGACGCCGTCATCCTGGGCGGCGTCGCCTACTTCTTAACGGCCCGCCACCACGGTCAGTTGGTCTTGTTGCCCTTCGCGATCTTGACGACGACGTTTCTGATCTCCTACCAGCGCTCCAAGGCCGAGAGTCTGGGTCTCGTCGCCAAGGGCGGTCTGATGGAGCGGGCCGAACGCATGATCCTCCTCGGCGTGGGACTCATCGCGACGGCCATCTTCATCCCGGTGCTGTGGATCATGCTGGTCCTGACGGCGATGACCGCGGCCGGACGGTTCTGGCGGGTGTGGCAGGTGGCAGCGCGGCCGGCACCGTCTTCGACCGCGACGCTGCGCGATCGTCAGCACAGCCGCCGCCTCCGGCGCGGACTCTCGCGCGCCTCGCGTCACTAGTCGTGACGCCCCCGGCGCGCGTCGCCCTCTTCAAGGGCGTCGGCACGTTGATGGAGAAACTGCCCGAGCGAGTGGACGTCGCGGTCGCGAGCACCGCCGCCGCGGTGGTGGGCCGACGTCAACGCGCGCTGCGCGGTCGTCTCGCCGAGAATCTTCGCCACGTCCTCGCCGCGCCGGGGGAGGAGCTCGACGCCCGCGTCCTCGAGGAGTTCGTCGAACGGGGATTTCGCAGCTACGGCCAGTACTGGGCCGAGGGCGCGAAGTTACCCGGCCTCGCGCCAACCGCGGTCTATCGTCGCTTCGTCATCGCCGAGGGTCTCGAGCACCTCCACGCGGCGAAAGCGCGCGGCAAGGGCCTCATCGTCGCCCTGCCCCATATTGGTTCCTGGGAGTGGGGCGGATCGTACCTGGACTCCCTCGGGCTGACGATGACCGCGGTCGCCGAGGAGCTCGAACCCCCCGAACTCTTCGCGTGGTTCAAGGCCAAGCGCGAGTCGATCGGCATTCTCGTCGAACCGCTCAACGAGCACGCGGGTTCGGTGCTCCTCGCGACGTTACGCGCGGGTGGCGTCGTCGGACTGCTCTGCGACCGCGACATACAAAAGAACGGCATCGAGGTGGACTTCTTCGGCGAACGCGTCACGATGCCCGCCGGCCCCGCGACGTTGGCGTTACGTACCGGGGCCACGCTCGTGACGGCGGCCTGCTTCAGTGGTCCCGGGCGTGATCACCACGCCGTTGTCAACGCACCTCTCGACGTCGAACGCCAGGGGTCACTGCGCTCGGACGTCACGCGCGTCACCCAGGAGGTGACCCGAGAGCTCGAGGGACTGATCCGTCGCGCTCCCGAGCAGTGGCACGTCCTCGAGGACCGTTTTCAGGCCACGTGAGTTCCCGCCGCGTCGCGCTCGTCTCGCCCTACGCCCTGAGCGTCTTCGGGGGGGTGCAAGAACAAGTCCTCGCCATGAGTCGAGTGCTCTCGTTTCGCGGCCACGAGGTCCTGATCGTCGCGCCGGATTCGAGCGACGACGCGACCTACGACACGCCCGCGCGAGTGGTGCGCCTGGGACATCGCGTCGCTCTGCCGGCCAACGGTTCGCGGGCCCCCCTCACGCTCTCGCCCGTCGCTTCGCGCCGCGCGCGCGAGGTGGTCGCGGCGTTCGATCCCCAGGTCGTGCACTTCCACGAGCCCTTCGCGCCGATCCTCGGCTACGCAACGCTCGCGTCGCACCAACGAGCGGCCCTCGCCACGTTCCACCGCAGCGGCGACGGCCCGGCGCTGCGCGTGGGACGCGTGGTGCTCGCTCGACTCGCCGCGCGCCTCGACGTCGCGGTGGCGGTGAGTGCCGCGGCGGCCGCGACGATGGAGCGGGCGTGGGGGCTCTCGGGTGACGTGCTCTTTAACGGCTTCGAGACGGAACGCTTCGTCGCGTTCCCGCGCGAACGGGCCGAATCGAAGACCCTCTTATTCGTGGGGCGACTCGAGTCGCGCAAGGGCGCCGCGACCGCCATCACCGCGGTGCGCGAACACAACGCCCGGCGAGGTGGCGCGCCCTGGCGCCTCATCGTGGCGGGCGGCGGTCCGGAGCGGGCCCGACTCGAGGCCCTGGCGGCGCACAGTCCGAACGTCGTGTTCGTGGGCCGGGTGAGTGATGAGGAGAAGCGCGCGTGGCTGCGTCGCGCGGACGTCGTGCTCGCGACCTCGCTGCGCGGGGAGAGTTTCGGACTCGTTCTCTTAGAGGCGATGGCTAGTGAGACTCTCGTGGTGGCGAGTGATATCGAGGGCTACCGCGAGGCGGCGGGCGGTCACGCGACGCTCTTTCAACCCGGCGACGCGCTCTCCTTGGAGCGATCGATCACCGAGGCGTTGGACGGCGAGAACCCGTCGACGCTCGAGGCGGCGCGTCACTACGCCGAGCGGTGGTCGATGAGCACGTTGATGGACGAGTACGAAGAGCGCTACGACGAGGCGGTCCGTCGTTTTGGGATGACCCGGTAACCTGGTCCCGTGGCCACCAAGCAACGATCGCGCGGGAGGCGCCCGCACGTCTCGAGGGACCGCGGACCGCGCTACGTCGCCCCGGTTCTCGATCCGAACTGGCAGAACCCCTATTCGCCGTCCCCCTCGGAGCGCCACCACAACCAACGAGTCGTTCGACGCTTCGCGCTGCGCCACCGTATTCCGCTCACCGTCGCGGTCGAACTCATCGGCGTGGCGATGTTGGTTGCGGGATTCTTCACCAACCTGGCCCTCTCGGCGGTGGGCATCATCGTCGCGGTCGGTTACGCCGTCTTCACCCAGCGCGACCTGCGTCGCTACGCCGAGCGCGGACAGTCACTCGGCGCGTTGATGCTCGGTGCTTTTGACGCCGGTGGTGACGCCACCGAGCGGCTGCGCCTGGTGACCGTGCTCGATCGTCTCGCCGCCACCTTCGGGGTTGATAACGTCTCGGCCTTCGTCGTCGCCGATCAGGGCTACAACGCCGCCCTCGTGCCCGACGGCACGAACTTCTCACTCTTCGTCACGAGTGCCGTCATGCAGGACTTCGAACTCATCGAGTTAGAAGGGGTCGTGGCGCACCTGCTCGCTCGCCAGCGCCTCGGTCTGCTCGAGCGCGAGAGCCTGGCCTCGGTGTCCAATCTGAGCGACGACGCCCGCGAGTCCTTGGCCGGCCAGGGTAAGACGTACCGGGCCGACGAGGTCGCCGCCGCGAGCATCCGCTACCCCCTCGGGCTCGCGAACGCGCTGCGCAAGTGCGCGCGCCAGCGCGTGGCGACCAACTCATTCTTCGCCACCGCCACCTACGCGCAGTGGCGCTGGGTCTTCTTCGACCAGTGGAGCGACCGCACTGAGAGTGACCTCTCGGACCTAGACGACGTCGAGTTACGCGCTCGCGCGCTCGAAGAGTGGTAGAGAACGCCTTGTAGGCTGGGGTCATGAGTTCGACCAATCAGACCCCGGTCACCGGTTCGCCACTCGTCAAACGAGGGCTGGCCGACATGTTGCGCGGTGGGGTCATCATGGACGTGGTCAACCCCGAACAGGCGAAGATCGCCGAAGACGCCGGTGCTGTCGCGGTGATGGCCCTAGAGCGGGTCCCCGCGGACATCCGACGCGACGGGGGAGTGGCGCGCATGAGCGATCCCCTGATGATCCAGGAGATCCAAGCGGCCGTCACCATCCCGGTCATGGCGAAGGCCCGTATCGGCCACTTCGCCGAGGCACAGATCCTCCAGGCCCTCGACGTCGACTACATCGACGAGTCCGAAGTCTTGACCCCCGCCGATGAGGAGCACCACATCGACAAGTGGGCCTTCACCGTACCTTTCGTCTGTGGGGCCACCAACCTCGGTGAGGCGCTGCGCCGCATCGGCGAAGGCGCCTGCATGATCCGCTCCAAGGGCGAAGCCGGCACCGGCAACGTCGTCGAAGCGGTCCGCCATTTGCGCACGATCAACACCCAGATGCGACGACTCCACAGCGCGGACGCGAATGAGCTCTACGCGTTGGCGAAGGACCTTCAGGCGCCACTGGCCCTCGTCCAAGAGGTCGCCGCGATCGGGAAACTACCGGTTCCGCTGTTCTGCGCGGGCGGAATCTCGACGCCCGCCGACGCGTCGCTCGTCCTCCAATTAGGCGCCGAAGCGGTCTTCGTCGGCTCGGGGATCTTTAAGAGCGAGGACCCCACCCGCATGGCCCAGGCCATCGTCGAGGCGACGACGCACTTCGAAGACCCGAGCGTCGTCGCGAAGGTCTCCACCGGACTCGGTTCCGCCATGAAGGGTTGGGAGACCGCGTCGCTCGAGCAGCGACTCGCCGAGCGCGGTTGGTAGTGCGCCGCGTCGGCGTCTTGTCCCTCCAGGGCGACGTCGGTGAACACGTGGCGATCCTCGAATCCCTCGACGTCGACGTCGTCAAGGTCAGAACGCCCGAGCACCTCGAGAGCGTCGAGGCGCTGATCGTACCGGGCGGTGAGTCGACCACTATCGCGCACCTGCTCCTCACCTCCGGGCTGAAGGACGAACTGGGTGCGAGGATCAAAGACGGCCTCCCCGTCTTTGGCACGTGCGCGGGACTTATTCTCTTGAGCACCGAGGTGCTCGACGGCCGCAGCGACCAGTGGAGTTACGCGGCCTTGGCGCTGTCGGTGCGCCGTAACGGCTACGGACGCCAGATCGCGAGTTTCGAGTCCCCCCTCCACGTGAAGGGCCTCGGGGAAGTGGCGGGCGTCTTCATCCGCGCACCCAAAATCGAACACGTCGACGAGAGCGTCGAGGTGCTCGCCTCCTACGACCACGGCGACGGCGCCCACCCGGTCCTAGTGCGCCAGGGTCTCGTCTGGGGCGCGTCGTTCCACCCTGAACTGGCTCACGACGCCCGCGTGCACGGGCTCTTCCTCGACTCGATCTAGTCAAACTTCGATACGATGGCCAAGCCCCACGGGGCAGGAGGAACGCATGTCCGGCCATTCAAAGTGGG
>PLER01000031.1 GCA_003136495.1 Acidimicrobiaceae bacterium | reverse complement strand
CTCGACATCGTTGACCACACCGCGAAGACCGTCGACTCGCTCCAGCGACTCGACCTCCCGGCGGGCGTGGACATCGAGATCAAGATCCGTCAGGGTTGATGAAGCGCCGGTTGGGGCCTTTGCGCCCCGGGACCGGCGTGATGTAGAGTTAATAGCCCCGTTCGTTCGGACGGGGTGCACAGCAGACGTGTTCAGTCGCCCTCCGGGGAACGCTGAACCACCAAGTCGAGCGCTCCGTTCGGGTTTTGTGACCCGGCGGAGCGTCTGTATGTCGGCCCTGGTCGACGTAGAGAAACTGAAGAGGAAGAGGAAAACGTGGCGACCAAAGCGATCGTCGGCGAGAAGGTGGGCATGACCCAGGTCTGGGACGACCAGAACCGGGCGATACCGGTGACGGTGGTCCGGGTCGCCCCCGCGCGCGTCGTCCAGGTGAAGACCCCCGAAAAAGAGGGCTACTCCGCGCTCCAGGTGACCTGGGGTACCCGCCGGACCTCCACCATGACCAAGCCCGAGTTGGGCCACTACGAAAAGGCCGGCGTCACCCCCGGCAAGAAACTCATCGAGCTGCGCATCGACGACGTGACGGGTTACTCCGTGGGCCAAGAGATCCTCGTCGACTCCTTCGAAAAGGGCGAGATGATCGACGCCACGGCCGTCTCCAAGGGCAAGGGCTTCGCCGGTGGCATGAAGCGCCACAACTTCTCCGGTCAAGGGGCCGCCCACGGTAACCACAAGCACCACCGCGCACCCGGTTCCATCGGCGCCTGCGCCACGCCCGGTCGCGTCTTTAAGGGCACGAAGATGGCCGGTCGCATGGGAGGGTCCCAAGTGACCACCACCAACTTAGAAGTCATCTCCGTCGACGCCGAGCGCCACCTCGTGCTCGTCAAGGGTGCAGTCCCCGGCCCGCGCGGCGGCGTCGTGGTGCTGCGCACCTCGGTCAAGAACCCGATGAAGGCCGGAGGGAACCGATGAGCGATACCTTCACCCTTCGCGGTCCGATCAAGAAGGACCGTCCGGCCCCGACGGAGCGCTCGGTCACTCGTCGCACCTTGGCTGGCGCGGAACTCGGACCGGTCGCCTTAGAGCCGACGATCTTTGGCATCACGCCCAACATGGCCGTCCTCCACCAGGTCATCAAGGCGCAACTCGCCGCCAAGCGCTCGGGCACCCAGTCCACCAAGACTCGTAAAGAGGTCCGCGGTGGCGGAAAGAAGCCCTTCAACCAAAAGGGCACCGGCGGCGCACGACAGGGCACCATTCGCGCCCCGCACTACCCGGGCGGTGGCATCGCGCTCGGCCCCAAGCCCCGCAGCTACGAGCAGAAGACGCCCAAGAAGATGATCCGCCTGGCGCTCTACTCGGCCCTGTCGGACCGCGCCGAGATGGAGCGGATTGCCGTCATCGAGGACTTCGCCTCCTGGAGCGAGCCGAAGACCAAAGACGCCGTCACCGCACTCTCGACGCTCGGCCTCGAGGGCAAGATCCTCGCGGTCGTTTCGCGCGAGGACCACGTCGCGATCCGCGCCTTTCGCAACCTCATGAACGTCAAGACCATTGACGCCGGCGAACTCAACGCGTACGACGTCCTCGACTGCGACTGGCTGCTCTTCACCGACGCCACGTTGCCCACCAAGAAGGAGTCCCTCTAATGCGTGACGCCATGAGCATCCTGATCCGCCCGGTGGTCTCGGAGAAGACCTACGCCCAGATGGATAGGGGCACCTACGTCTTCGTCGTCGACCCGCACGCCACGAAGATCGACGTGCGCAACGCCGTCGAGCAGGCCTTCAACGTCAAGGTCACCAACGTCAACACGCTGAATCGCAAGGGCAAGCACACCCGCAACCGCCGAACCGGCGTGCGCGGCGCCAAGCCCGGCACCAAGCGCGCCATCGTCACCCTGAAACAGGGCGACACGATCAACCTCTTCGACAACTAAGGACGCTGATGGCCCTTCGACACCGCAAACCAACCAGCCCCGGTCGCCGCTTCCAAAGCGTCTCGGACTTCGCGGAACTCACGACCTCGACGCCCGAGAAGTCGTTGCTCTCGCCCAAGCCCAAGTCCGGTGGCCGCAACAGCTACGGCCGCAAGACCTCGCGTCACCGCGGTGGTGGTCACAAGCAGCAGTACCGCGTCATCGACTTCAAGCGCAACAAGGACCACATCCCCGCCAAGGTCGCCACCATCGAATACGACCCGAACCGGACGTGTCGCATCGCGTTGTTGCACTACGCCGACGGCGAGAAGCGTTACATCCTGGCGCCGAACGGCCTCAAGGTGGGCGACTACGTCGAATCGGGCCAGAAGGCCGACATCCGTACCGGCAACTCCTTGCCGATGCGCTACATCCCGACCGGTTCCACCGTGCACAACGTGGAACTGCGCCCCGGGGGCGGCGGCAAGATGGCGCGCAGCGCGGGCATGAGCGTGCAGCTCGTCGCCAAGGACGGCGACTTCGCGACGTTGCGACTGCCCTCGACCGAGATGCGCCGCGTGCCCATCGACTGTCGCGCGACGCTCGGCATCGTGGGCAACTCCGAGCACGAACTCATCAAGATCGGCAAGGCCGGCCGTAACCGCTGGAAGGGCGTACGCCCCCAGACGCGCGGCGTGGCCATGAACCCCGTCGACCACCCCCTCGGTGGTGGCGAAGGCAAGACCTCGGGTGGTCGTCACCCCGTCTCGCCGTGGGGTCAGCCCGAAGGTCGTACGCGCCTGCCGAAGACCTCGGACGCGCTCATTATTCGTCGTCGCCGTGGACGCGGCGCGCGGAGGTAGGTAGAGAATGTCACGCAGCCTAAAAAAGGGTCCCTTCATCGACGCGCATCTTCTGAAGAAGGTGGACGCGATGAACGCGGCCAATGAGAAGAAGGTCATCAAGACCTGGAGCCGTCGTTCGACGGTCATCCCCGACATGGTCGGTCACACCTTCGCGGTACACGACGGTCGTCGCCACGTGCCGGTGTTCGTGAACGAATCAATGGTCGGCCACAAACTCGGTGAGTTCGCGCCCACGCGGACCTTCAAGTTCCACGCCGGCCAGGAAAAGACGGGACGGCGCTAATGACGGCCGCGAAGACCAACGAACGACCCGGCACCCGCGCCACGCTGCGCGGCTACCAGATGTCGGCCTCCAAGGCCCGCGTGGTGCTCAACCTCATCCGTGGCGAGGACGTCACGACCGCCATGGAGATCCTCTCGGGCACGACCCGCGAGGCGGCCGACGTGATCGCCAAGGTCCTCGCCTCGGCCGTCGCCAACGCCGTCAACAACGACGCCATGGCCGCCGAGGAGCTCTACGTCTCGGCCGCCTTCGCCGACGAGGGCATCACCATGAAGCGCTTCTCGCCGCGTGCGCGAGGCCGCGCCGGCAAGATCTTCAAGCGTTCGACCCACATCACGGTGATCGTCTCGCGGATGGACGAGGAGCGTCTCGAGTTGATGCGCAACGCCCGTAGCGCCCAGGCGACCGCCAGCCGTTCGCGCCGCGTCGCGTCCTCTCGCCACCGCGCGGACCAGACCGCCAGCGTGAATAAGCGCGAAGCCACCCGCGAGGCCGCCGCCGACGCCGAGGCCGCGCAGGCCGAGCTCGACGCCGCCGCCGACCAGGCCGTCCTCGAGACGGCGACCCCCGAGGTCGCCGCCGACGCCGAGGCCGTCGTCGAAGAAGGAACCACGCCGACGAGCGACTACGACGACGAGACGCCCTCACCCGAGGACGCCCCCGACGCGACGACCGATGAGGACGTCGATCAGCACGAGCAAGTGGTGTCCGAGGACACCACGGAGGAGACCAACTAATGGGTCAGAAGGTAAACCCCTACGGCTTTCGTCTCGGTATCACGACGGACTGGAAGTCACGCTGGTTCAAGGAGCGCGGCTACAAGGAACTCGTCATCGAGGACTGGAAGATCCGTGACTACCTGACGCGTCAGCTCGAGAGCGCGGCCGTCAGCCGCATCGAGATCGAACGCAACTCGGACCGCGTACGCGTGGACATCCACACGGCCCGTCCGGGCATCGTCATCGGTCGTCGCGGCGCCGAAGCGGAGCGCTTGAAGAAGGACCTGGAGAAGATCACCGGTCAGAAGAACAAGATCTCGTTGAACATTCAAGAGATCAAGCAGCCCGAACTCGACGCCGCCTTGATCGCCCAGGGGATCTGTGACCAGTTGCTGCGCCGCGTGGCCTTTCGTCGCGCGATGAAGCGCGGTATCCAGACCGTCCAGAAGGCCGGCGCCCTGGGCGTACGCATCCAGGCCTCGGGACGTCTCGGTGGCGCGGAGATGTCGCGTCGCGAGTCCTACCGCGAGGGTCGCGTGCCGCTGCACACCCTGCGCGCGGACATCGACTACGGCTTTCGTGAAGCGCGGACCTCGACGGGTCGCGTGGGCGTGAAGGTGTGGATCTACAAGGGCGACATCCTGCCCTACCAACTCAACAACGACGAGAAGATCGTGCGCGAAGCGGCCATGGCGGCCGGTGACGCGGTGCCGGTCGGCTCGTCCACCTCGGCCCCCAAGGGCGTGGTGCGCGCCGGTGGCGGACGCCGCCGCGTCGAGGTACAGCCCGACGAGGAGTTCACCGACACGGGCATCGAAGAGATGCAGGGCAGCGTCTCCGACAAGGCCGCCGAGGACGCGCGTATCCCCGAAAGCCAGCTCCTAGAGCAGGCCAACGACGAGGCCGCCGCCGACGAGGCGGACGCCCCCGACACTCCGGTGGCGGACCTGTTGGCCTCCACCCCCGAGGTCGAGGCGCAACTGAGCGTCGAAGAAGAGATCGAACGACGTACCGCGAGTGACCACACCGACACGCCGCACTTTCGAAAGGACGCGGAGTAGTCATGTTGATGCCTCGTAAGGTCAAGTACCGCAAGCAGATGCGCGGTCGTCGTGGCGGTCTCGCCAAGGGCGGGGTCGACCTCAACTTCGGTGACTTCGGCATCCAGGCGCTCGAGTC
>PLER01000097.1:490-4048 GCA_003136495.1 Acidimicrobiaceae bacterium | reverse complement strand
ACGATCAAGATCCTCAACGCGTCGAAGTTCGTGCTCGGTCGTCTCGAGAACGCGGAGGTGCTCAGCGCACAGGACGTCACGACGCCACTCGACCGCGACGTGTTGGCGCTGCTCGCGCAACTCGTCGCTGACGCGACGACCGCCTTCGAGGGCTACGACTACGCGCGCGTGCTCGAGCGCACCGAAGCGTTCTTCTGGAGCTTCTGTGACAACTACGTCGAACTGGTCAAGACCCGTGCGTACGGGGAGGGCGCGGAGCGTGACGTCGCGTCGGCTCGCGCGACCTTGACGCTCGCCCTGTCGGTCGTGCAACGACTCTTCGCCCCATTCCTGCCCTTCGTCACCGAAGAGGTGTGGCGTTGGTGGCACGNNGGCTCGACCTACCAGCCCGTCTGTGAGGTCCTCGAAGCCATTCGCCGCGAGAAGAGCACTGCCAAGGTCTCCCAACGGGCTCGCGTCGCGCGCCTCGAGGTCCACGCACCCGAGGAGTACGCCAGTGCCCTTCGCGCCAGTGAAGCTGACCTCGTCGCGGCGGGCAACGTCGACGCGTTCGTGGTGAGCGACGCGAGTGAACTGCGAATCGAAGTAACGCTCGAGACGAGCTAGACGAGCACCTCGTCGCTGTCGGCGGCGCGCACGACGACCACGTCGGCGTTCACTTCATAAAAGGCGTTCTGGTTCCACGCCACCGCCAAGGCCTGGGCGTCCTCGCGCGCGACGAAGAGGGCGACACCGAACTCATCGGGCCAGGTCCCCTGGGTGTCGTGCGCTCGACTCGTACGAACCAGGACCCCGCGGCGCGACAGGAACGCGCGGAGCTCGTCGCGGCGTCGAACATTCTCCTCGTCGCTGACGACGTTCGAATATGGGTTGTCCGGGGTCACGACAAAGAAGGGACCATCGGTGCGGGCGAACTCGCGCGCGTCACGCCACTCGCCCTCGACCTCGACGCTCAGCTCCGTCGGGGGCACCTGGTAGCTAGCGATGAGTTGCGCAGAGAGCGGCGAGCGAAGTCCGGCGACGGACTCCGCGAAGGCGACCGCCGCCCGCGTGGTCGCCGAGGTCCTCGGGCTCGCGGTGATATCGAAGGAGTGCTGGGTGAAGGGCAGCTCGACGTAGTAGATCGGCGCATACGCGACGCGGCGAAACTTCTCGACGAAGTCACGGGCGACGTGCACGTCAACCAACGTGTCGTTACCTCCCTGGACGACGAAGAATGGAGGTGCGTCGGTTTGGATGCGGTCGTAGGGAGAGAGGGAGCGGTAGAGGTCCTCGTGGCCCTTGACGGGCACCTGGACGACCCGGCGCTCGAGGAGGTACAACAGTCCCCGGCCGCGCCCGTGCCAGTGCGCCTCGTCCCCGGTCATCTCCAACACGCCGTAGAAGGAGAGCGCACCGCGTACGGACCAGTCCGTGACGTCCTCCATGTCCGCTGGTCGCCAAGTGGGGTCCTTCTCGCCCAGGGCCAGCAACGAAGCCAGCTGCCCACCGGCAGAACCCCCCGCGATGACCAGGCGCGTCGAGTCCCCGCCGTAGCTCGCGATGTTCTTCTTGATCCACCCGAACGCGCGAGCGGCGTCTTCGATCTGCGCGGGCCAGGGAGAGCGGGGGGCCAAGCGGTAGTTCGCCGCGACCACCACCCAGCCGCGACGGACGAACTCGTGCAGCATGGGCCGACCTTGTTCTCGCTTATCGCCGAAGGTCCACGATCCGCCGTGGAGATAGAAGATGACAGGCGCGCCCTCGGGCGTGGTGGAGGTACGCCACACGTCGAGTCGGTGCCGGGGCTCTGGCCCGTAGGCGAGGTTGCGAATGAGTTGCATGTCGCGCGGGTGGTAGGGGATCTGCAGCGCGGTGCGCCACCAGCTCCCGAAGGCGTCGTCTCGAGGTCGGGGGATCTGCAGTGGGCGATCGGGCGCGTCGGCCATCGAGCGACGAACGATGGAGCGTGACCGAAAGAGGATGACGATGAGGGCGAGGTTCTCCAGCACCGCGATGGCGGCCACCACCAGCACCGCGATACCGAGCCAATGGGTCGAGGGCCAGCCCCACCACCAGAGNNCGCCGCGAAGATCCCTCGACGGCCCGGTCGCAGTGCCGTCCCGGCCGACAGCACCAAAAAGGCGCTGGCGAGCGCGACGAAGTAAGCCATCTCCACATTCTGACGCTTCGCCACGCAATCGTGTCCCTCTATGCTCGTCCTCGTGTCAACGTGGCCCGTCGCACTGGAGAAGCTTCGAGGGACCGTGGGTCTGTGGACGATGTACCTCGACGCCTTTTCCCCTCAGCGCAGCGGCGAAGCGGCGCTGGAGATCGAATCACTCGGCTACTCCGCGCTCTGGATCCCCGAAGCCTGGGGACGCGAGTCCTTCACTCACGCGGGCCTGCTCTCTTCGGCGACCAGCTCGCTCGTCATCGCGACGGGTATCGCCAACATCTGGGCGCGCGACGCCGTCACCACCTCGAACGGCGCCAAGACGCTCACGGCCGCCTACGGCGACCGATTTGTGTTNNCACGACTACCAGAGCCCCCTCTCGACGATGCGCGACTTCCTCACCGCGATGGACGCGGCTCCGATGTACGCCGAAGAAGGTACGACTCGAGTGGCAAGGGTGCTCGCCGCGCTCGGTCCCAAGATGCTCGAACTCTCGGCAACCCAGGCCGATGGAGCACACCCCTACCTGGTCACTCCGGAGCACACTCAGCTCGCGCGGGGCGTCCTCGGCGACAAATTCTTGGGTGTCGAGCAGGCGGTGGTACTCGGCCAGTCGCGTGAGGAGTTTCTGCGTCGCGCGCACGAATACCTGGAGATCTACACCGGGCTCGACAACTACAAGAACAATTGGCGACGGCTGGGCTTTGACGACGAGGACTTCGTTCGGGGCGGCTCTGAACGCCTCTGCGATGCGATGGTCGTCCACGGCGACGAGGGTGTGGTGCTCGCTCGCATCGAGGACCACCTCGACGCCGGGGCCGATCACGTGTGCTTACAGGTCCTCGGCAGCGACCTCTTCACGGCGCCGTTCGAAGAGTGGCGTCGACTCGCGGTGGTCACGAAGTAGATCGACGGGCGCACTCGCGCTCGTCGAAGGAGATCCGGTTTAGTTCTTCTCGGGATCGATGATCACGACCGGGTCATCTTTGGACGAACCGCGCAGTGCGCGCACCAACAGCGCCACCATCGAGATCCAGACGAACTCGACGAAACCAATTCCCAGCCAACCAAACGTGATGACGAGCAGTCCGAGGAAGAACCCCTTCAGAATCCCGAAGTGAATCATGCACGCGATCTCCATTGGGAACCACGCGAAGAGCCAGTTCACGACGGGGGCCACCACGACGGCGCCCACTCGTCGCCGCCAGCCTAAATAGACACCGAGAACGGCCGAGAACGCGAATCCGATGAGGGTGACCCCCGCAGAAGGTCGCACCACTTCGATAAAGAGCACCACCGTCATGGCAATCGCCCACAGCACCATTACCGAGGACACGTGACCCCGAGCCCTCTGACGAAAGACGTAGACCGCACTCATATCTCCAAACTAGCCACCGGCCCA
>PLER01000097.1:0-443 GCA_003136495.1 Acidimicrobiaceae bacterium | reverse complement strand
ACGGCCTACGGATTTCAACTCAACGTCCCCCAGATGAGTGAAAAACTCGAAGAGTACTTCTCGACCTCACTGCACATCGATCTCACGACCCTGCACTTCGTCTCATTTGCCCAGTCCAGCGAACTGGAGCGCACGCTCTTTCGACAGCAAGTCAGAGCGGCCAACTACGTGTTCGCGGGACCCGGCAGCCCGACCTACGCGCTGCACCAATGGTTTCCACTGCGCTTTGGCGACGACCTGCTGAGCGTGCTCGACCGGGGAGGGACGCTCTGTTTCGCCTCGGCTGCGGCCCTCACGCTGGGCGCATTCACGGCCCCGATCTACGAGGTCTACAAAGTTGGCGTCGAAGGACCGACGTGGAGCGAAGGCCTCAATGTTCTCGGCGCGTTCGGACTCAACTGTGTCGTCATTCCCCACTTTGACAACAACGAAGGTGGCAACTA
>PLER01000081.1:31495-33901 GCA_003136495.1 Acidimicrobiaceae bacterium | reverse complement strand
GAGGTCGAGGACGTGTTGCACGCGCGCGTCCTGGCGAGGCTCGGTGACTCCGTGACGACCGACCACATCTCGCCCGCGGGCAATATTCGCGCGTCCAGTCCCGCTGGACGCTACCTCGTCGACGGTGGCGTCGCCGCCAAGGACTTCAACAGTTACGGCACCCGACGCGGCAACCATGAGGTCATGATGCGCGGCACCTTCGCCAACGTCCGCCTGCGCAACTTGATGGCCCCGGGCACCGAAGGTGGCGAGACCATCAAGTTGCCCGAGGGCACACCGATGTCGATCTTCGACGCGGCGATGGCCTACGCCAAAGAGGGCACGCCCCTCGTGATCATCGGTGGCAAGGAGTACGGCACGGGCTCGAGCCGCGACTGGGCCGCCAAGGGCACCAAGTTGCTCGGGGTGCGCGCGGTGCTGGTTGAGAGCTTTGAGCGAATCCACCGTTCGAACCTGGTGGGCATGGGCGTGCTACCCCTGCAGTTCCTGCCCGGGGAGAGCGCGGCGACCCACGACCTCAACGGCACCGAGACCTTCTCCATTACCGGACTCGCGCCGCTCAACAACGGCGAGACGGTGCCCCAGGTCGACGTCGAGGTGACGAGGGAGAACGGCGACAGTGAGCATTTTTCAGTTCGTCTGCGCATCGACACACCCACCGAGGCTGAGTACTACCGCCACGGCGGGGTGCTCAACTTCGTGTTGCGCCAACTCGCGCTGCGCTGATCAGGCCGTGGTGACGGCGTTCACCGCATCGTCGACGCTCTCATAGATTGCGAGACCCCGGACCGCCGCGTCCGAGGACTTCTGCAAACTTGCTCGAACCGTGTCATTGACGCGAGCGAGCGTGAAGCTGACGCCGTCTTTGGCGATGTCGTCGACGACCTGGGCCAGGATGGTCATGCCGGTGAAGTCGATGTCACTGATCGCGACGGCGTCCATGACGAAGTGCTTGGTCGCCGGCTGGGTCGCGATGAGTTGGTGAACTTCGCGGCGAAAGACGCCGGCGTTCGCGAAGAAGATGTCATTGTCAAAGAGCGCGACCAGTGCNNTCCAAGATCGCGAGTGCGACCGCAATCGCGAGTCCCTGCTCGACACCGATCAAGACGACCCCCAAGAGGGAGATGAGTGCGAAGAGAAACTCCACGCGACTGGTGTGCCAGATCCGTCGTAACTGGTCCACGTTGATCAGTCGCAGCGCGATGAAGAACAACACCCCCGCGAGCGCCGCCAGGGGTATCGAGTGCGCGTAGTGACTGAGGGGTGAGAGCAGGATCGCCAGGATGGCTGCCGTAACGCCCACCAACTTGGTGCGACCTCCGGCCAGTCGAGCGACCGTCGTTCGCGCGGGCGACGCATCGACCGGGAACGCTCCGACGAGACCGGCCGCCACGTTCGCCAAACCCACCCCGACGAAGTCGCGACTGATGTCCGAACTCACGCCAAGATCGTCGGAGGACGTACGCGTCGTCGCCGCGGTCTGGGAGAGGATGACGATCACCAACGTCACGGCCGTCGTCGCCACAATGGACCACTGCGAACCCGAGAGCCAGTGCAGTCGCCAGGTCGGTAGCTGGGCGTTGACGGCGCCGAGCTCGACGACCCCGTGGGTCGCGAGGGAGAAGGCGACCGCGAGGATCGTCGCCACGACGATTGCCCCGAGGGCCCAGGGGATGCGACCATTTATCTTCTCGCCCACCATCAACACCGCCAGGGTGCCCAGCGCCAGCGCGATCGACCACCCACTGACGTGCGCGAGGACGTGACTGAGCGAACTGAGACGTTGGATCACCGAGGTCCCACCGGCGCTGACCCCCAAGGCGCTCGGCAGCTGGTGCACGATGATGATCACGCCAATCCCCGCGAGAAAACCCGTCACGATGGGCAAGGACAGAAAGTCGGCGATCCACCCGAGACGAAGTAGTCCGATGGCCATCACCACGAGACCGGTCACCACCGCGGTCGCGGCGATGAGTTCGAAGTACAGCGTCGTCGACACCGGGGCGAGGCGAATCAACACCGCCGCGAAGAGTGGCGCAATCGTCGAGTCCGCACCGATCGACATGATCGGGTTCGAACCAACGACCACGAAGACGAGCGTCGCGGTGATGAAGGCGATGAGCGCGATGTAGGCGGGAACGCCCGCCAAGCGCGAGGTGGCGAGTTGCTCGGGGATCGCGATGGCGAGCAGCGTGACGCCGGCGAGGAGCTGNNTGCTCATTTGAACTCGCCACGCCCTTACCCTACGGCGCGCGAATTAAGGCGTTAGCTGGTGGCGATGACCCGGAAGCCCTCGGCGAGCTTGCCCTTTTTCATGCCCGCACGCTTGGCGGTGTCGCCCGCCCACGTGCGCATCATCTTCTTCAATCCTTTGCGGTTGCCAACTTGACTCGCGTGACGGCGCAG
>PLER01000081.1:0-31433 GCA_003136495.1 Acidimicrobiaceae bacterium | reverse complement strand
ATTCGGTCGTAGTTGCGCTCGGGGCTTTGGGTGATCACCAGGTGCGGACGGTGCGAACGAATGACGCGGGCGATCTCGCGGCGCAGGGCCATCGTGGTCTCCACACGTCCGTCGGGCCAGTGCAAGAACGTGAGATCGGTGACGCCCACTTCTTTGGCCGCCGCGGTCTGCTCGTCCTCGCGGATCGCGATGCGCTCTTCACGACTTTCTGTCGAATCGTCGCCCCCCGCGTCCCCCGAGGTCACGAGACAGTACGCCACGTCGACGCCACGATTGGTCAAAAAGGCGACGGTGCCGGCCGAACCAAAGTCCACGTCATCGGGGTGAGCCACGACCACCAGGGCGCGTTTGATGGACTTATCCCATTTATAGACGGGTAATCCCTTTTTGCTCACGACAGAGAGTCTTACACCGTTGGGTCCCGCTACGCCAAAATTTATAAATACGGGTGATTTCAGTGCGTTTTGAAGAGCCGCGTCGCGGAACGAGCGGTGAGTTGACGCTCTAGGCGGTCGGGTCCCAGTTCGCGAGGTCCTGTAAATGCGGGTCATTTGAGAAGACCTCGATGATGGGCCGCTTCAGGTTCAACCGGCGCATGATGACTTCGGCGTCGATCGCCTGGTTCCACAGCAACAAGGAGACCACGACCCCCGTCGAGCCCGCGCGCGCCGTGCGGCCCGACCGGTGCAGGTAAGCCTTTTGGTCCTCGGGCGGGTCGAAGTGCATCACGCAGTCCACCCCGTCGATGTGCAGCCCCCGAGCGGCGACGTCGGTCGCGACGAGTACGGGCAACTTCTCCGCCTGGAAGTCGGCCAACGCCTTTTCGCGCTGGCTCTGTCGGAGGTCACCGTGGATCGCGGCGGCGTGCACGCCCTCTTTTTCGAGCTGTTCCACGAGACGGTCGGCCCCGCGCTTGGTCCGACAGAAGATGATCGTCTTGTCGAAGGACTTACAGATCGCCGCGGCGACCTTCACGCGGTCCATCTGGTGGACCTGGAGGAAGTGGTGCACCATGCGCGACACGGTCTGGGTGTCACTCGCGACCTCGTGGAAGACCGGGTCGGTCAGGTAGCGCTTGACGAGTCGGTCGATCGCGCCGTCCAGGGTCGCCGAGAAGAGCAGCGTCTGGTGGGGTCGCTCCGCGATCCGTCGCAGCACCCACTCGACCTGGGGCATGAAGCCCATGTCGGCCATGCGGTCGGCCTCGTCGAGGACCAAGACGTCGAGACTCTCGACGTTCAACTCGCCGCGGTCACCCAGGTCGATAAGGCGCCCCGGCGTGGCGATGATGATGTCACAGCCCTTGCGCAGGGCCTTGATCTGACGTTCGATGTCAGCGCCGCCGTAGACCGCCGCGACGTGTAGGCCGAGGGCAGCCCCAAGGGGCTTTAAAACTTCGTAGACCTGGACAGCGAGTTCGCGCGTGGGTAGTAAGACCAGTCCGCGCGGACGGGCCGCTTGTCCCTCCTTCACGCTGTGGGTCTCTTCGGCGGCGATGCGCTGGAGCATCGGCAGACCGAAGCCGAGCGTCTTGCCCGATCCAGTCTTGGCCTTGCCGCAGACGTCTCGACCGGCGAGCGCGTCGCTGATGGTCATGGCCTGGATGGGGAAGGCCGTGGTGATGCCTTGGGCCGTCAAGACGGCGACCAGTTCAGGGGATACACCAAGGTCCGCGAAGGACTTGTTGGTGGCGTACGAGTCCTCACCGCTGGCGAGGGACTCGATAGTTTCACTACTCACGAATACAGGGTCATTTCTCGGTTGGACCCGTAACCGGCGTGCGAAGTAAGTGGGCCCGAGCTCACTTCTTGGAGCTCGCCTCTAGTCTACGGGAGAGAATGACTCACCGGACGTATGGGGACAACGTGGCACGACTCGAGGTTGGCGACACAGCGCCGGGCCTTACGTTAAAGGACGAACACGGCGAGAAAGTCTCCTTGAAGGACTTCCTCGGCGCACGCGTCGTCTTATACTTCTATCCCGCTGACGACACCCCCGGTTGCACGAAGGAAGCCTGCCAGTTCAACGATGAGCTCTCCGCCTTCAGCGCACTCGGCGCGCAGGTGCTCGGCATCTCGCCCGACGGGGCGGCCGCGCACCAGGCCTTCAAGAAGAAGTTCGGACTCAACTTCGCGCTGCTGAGCGACCCCGAAAAGACGGTCATGGCGAAGTACGGCGCCTACGGCGAGAAGATGCTCTACGGCAAGAAGGTCAACGGCGTCATTCGTTCGACGTTCGTCGTCTCTGGCCAGGGCCTCATCGAACACGCCTTTTATAACGTGCGCGCCGACGGCCACGCGGCGAAAGTACTCGCGACCCTGTCGCGCTAGCTGGCGTTCTGTCGGCGCACGCTGCGCACGCGGTGCCAGATCGCCAGGGCGAGCAGTACGGCGACCACGGCAATGGTGGGGAGCTCGGCGTCGTGGAAGTCCCCATTGACTCGATGCCAGTTCTTGCCCGCGGCGTAACCGAGTCCACTCAGTAACGCGATCCAGATCGCCGAGCCGATCGCGGTCAAGATCGCAAAGCGCGCACGGTTCATCTCGGCGATACCCGCGGGCACCGAGACGAAACTGCGCACGAAGGGCAACACTCGACCGACGAGCACCGTCGCCGATCCGTATTTCTCGAACCACCGCCCGGCCGAGTCGAGGTCGCGGTGGGTGAGCAGTATCCACTTCCCCCACCGGTCCACGATGGGACGGCCGGCGTAGCGGCCGAGCTCGTAGGCGATCTGGGATCCCACGAGTGAGGCGAGGGTGCCAACGACGATGATGGCCCACAGTGAGAACTGCACGTGTCCCGTCACGGCACTCGTACAGAGCGCGCCCGCGAAGACGAAGATGATCTCCGAAGGAATCGGTATGCAGGCCGAGGTCGCGATCGTCAACACGATGAGGGCGAAGTAGCCGTAGTTTTGGATGAAGGACTGCACCAGCCCATTCTTGTCGACGGCGTCTCTGCGCCCGGCGACTAGCGCTGATGCAGTGAACACCAGTAGGTGGTGCGGCCACCCACGGTCGCCAACAACATGGTGCCGCCATCTCGTGGACAGAGGCCACCGGGGAACCGCGCGTCCATGTGGTCGCCGAGGTGAGAGCCGCCGCGACGCTGCAGCGTCGACATCGTGCGTCGAAACGACGCGAAGAGTCTGGTGCGCTCGTCGGTGGACAGCGTGCCGACGGGGGTGCGTGGGTCGATCCCCGCGCGAAAGAGCATCTCGTCGCCCAAGAGATTCCCGACGCCGGCGACGCGCGACTGGTCGAGGAGACGCGCTTTGACCGCGGGGCCCTCACCTCGATCGACGCGCAATAGATCGTCGAACTGCTTTCTCGTCAGCGAGAGCGCGTCGGGACCCAACTCGTTGAGGTCGGGATTGATCTCTACTCGGGCGAGTCGACGCGGGTCGTGGACGACGAGCTTTCGACCATCGTCGAACTCGAGCCCCCCGCGCAGCCACTTCGCGTCAAAGTCGTGGGGTCCGTAGAAGAGTCCCTCGATTCCCGCGTCGCCGTCGAGCAGCAAGACGCCAGTCATTCCGAAGCGCATCGCGAGGGTGGGACCGTCGGTCTCGAGCAACATCAACTTTCCTCGACGCGCCGTGCCGGTGACGCGATGGCCCTTGACGGTGCGGGCCCAGGCCGCGGGCGAGGTCAGTTTCTTCGCGAGGTACGCGTCGGCCCAGCCCCGGGTGATGACGGCCCCAACCACGCGGTCGGCGAGTTGTCGGTAGGACTCGACCTCCAGGATTTCGGGCACGGCTGGCAGCGTACCCGTGGTCGAGAAGCCAACGCTCTTCGTTAAGGTTGTCCCGTGGCGCCCGAGAAACCGCAGTGGCGAGAACTCTTCAGTGAGGTCGTGACCTCTGGTCTGTGCACGGGCTGTGCCGCCTGCGTGATCGCCTGTCCGCACCCGGTGCTCGACTACAACGCCGAGGGCGGCGTCTACAAGCCCTTCCACCTCGACATCGACGGCGGACCGGATGACTGCACGCACGGCCAGAAGGGCTGCACCATGTGCACGCGGGCCTGTCCGCGCTTTCGCAACTGGGAGAGTGAGATCGACGTGCAGCGTTTCGCGCGCGAGCGCGACGCCGGCGAGGTCTACGGCATCGGGGACGTGGTACTCGCTAAGGCCACCGACGAGTCCCTCGTCGAGAACGGCCAAGACGGGGGCTTCGTCTCGGCGTTACTCATCTACGCACTCGAGGCGGACCTCATCGACGCGGCACTCGTGAGCGGTCTCGAGGGTGACGGCTCCTCCTGGCGTGCGGTNNGCCAACCTCCTCGCCTACGAGGAGGCCGCCGAGGGCGGCGCCGAGCGCATCGGTCTCGTCGGCATGGGCTGTATGGCCTCGGCGCCGGGGGCGATGCAGGCGCGCAAGGCCGGCAAGGTCGCGCGACGACTCTCGCTCACCATTGGCCTGCTCTGCTCTAAGACGTTCGACGACTCGATCTTCGAGGAGCTCTTCGAAGCGAAGTACGACATCAAACGCGAGAGCATCACCAAGATGAACATCAAGGGCGTCTTCCAGCTCTGGACGAAGGACGGTGGATACTTCGAGGTCCCACTGAAGGAGGCCCACGCCTACACCCGCGAGGGGTGCACGCAGTGTCCCGATTTCGCCGCCGAACACGCCGACCTCTCAACCGGCGGCATCGGCGCCTTCGGCGACTGGACGTTGGTGGTGGTGCGCACGGACCTCGGACGACAACTCGTGAGCGAGATGAAAGAACGTGGTCTCATCGAGACGCGCCCGGGCGACGATGACCCGGGTGCGGTGGCGCTGCTCCAGAAGTTGGCGCGCGTCTCACGACGGCGCTGGCCCGAGACGGCGGTGCCCGGTCCACGGCGCCTCCCCGTCACCGCGGGCTGAGCGTGGCGAGCCGCCCGAACTTCACGACCGTCTTGTTGGTGCGACACGGCACCACCGCCACGACCGGATCGGTGTTACCCGGTCGCGCGCCCGGGCTGCACCTCTCTGATCGCGGTGTCGCCCAGGCCGAGCAACTCGCCACGCGGCTAAAGGAACTCTCCCGCAAGCCCGTCGCGCTCTACGTCTCACCGCTGGAGCGAGCGCGTGAGACGGCCGCGCCGATCGCCCGCGCGTTGAAGTTGCGCGCGAGCGCTGATCGCGGACTCCTCGAGTGCGACTTCGGCACGTGGACGGGTAAGCGCCTCGCCACGCTGGCCAAACGCAGCGAGTGGCGCGCGGTCCAGCACGCGCCCAGCACGTTTCGCTTTCCCGGTGGGGAGTCCTTCACCGAGATGCAACAGCGCATCTGGTCGGCGCTCGAGCGTCTGGCCGCGAAACACCGCAATCGCACCATCGTCGTCGTGAGTCACGCCGACCCCATCAAGGCCGCGGTCACCTTCGCCCAAGGGGTGCCCCTCGACCTCTTCCAGCGCACCGTCATCTCCCCGTGTTCACTGAGCGCGATCGCCTTCACGAGCGGCGCCCCGCTGGTGCTGTGCGTGAACGCGACGGGCACGCTGAGGGATCTCANNAGTCGACTGTTTCTCCTCCAGGTTCGCGAAGGTCGACGACTGGTGATCGTCAAGTGCGAGAAGATCCAACTCGCTGCCCTAGCGGAGTGGATCCGCCAGGTGCTGGACGAACTCGGGCGACCGGGGCACCTCCCAGAAGACTTCGGCCTCGAGCCGGAGTACGAGAGTGACTTCGACGCGGGCGAGATCGCGGTCTCGATCGACCAGGAGGCCGCCGCGATCGACGTCACCATCACCTCGGCGGACGAGGAGTCCACCCTCGAGCTGCGTCTGTCACGCGAGTGGGCCGCCGGGCTCGCCATCGCCATCGTTCGTCTCGTCGAAGCGGGACGGCCGCTCTGTCCGCTCTGTGGCGGGCCGCTCGACGCGAGGGGCCACGACTGTCCCCGCACCAACGGGCACCGCGCCCCTATTCGTTAGCCCCCGTGGACCGCGCCGACGAAGCAACGCTGCTGCGAGAAGGGGCAATCTCCATTGAGGGTCGCGTGCGGGGTTCTTCGAACCAGGCGCTCCTCGTGAGTGTGGAGTTGTCGGGCACCTGCGCGCTGGCGTGTTACAAATCCGAAACTGGCGAACGACCACTGTGGGACTTCCCCGACGGGCTGTGGCGACGCGAAGTCGCCGCCTACGAGCTCGACGTCCAACTGGGCACCGACCTCGTACCCACGACGGTGGCGCGTGACGACGCTCCCTTCGGACCGGGATCGTTGCAGTGGTGGGTGGCGGACAACGGCGAGGACCACTACTTCACCCTGCGCGAGCGCGAGGAGTTCGCCCCGTGGTTCGCGAGCCTGGCGGCCTTTGACGTGGTGGCGAACAACGCCGATCGAAAGGCGGGCCACGTCCTCTACGACGATTCTCGACTCTGGGCGATCGACAACGGACTGTGTTTCCACGAACAGGACAAACTGCGCACGGTCATCTGGGAGTACGCGGGCGCCCCGGTTGATGAGGAACTCCTCGAGCGACTCGAGCGCTTCGCCGCGGGCGAGCTCGGAGAACTCACGAAGTGGTTGACGCCGAGTGAAGTCGCGCTCGCCCAACTACGCGCTCAGGGGCTCGTCGAGAGCGGCCACTACCCCGAGCCCGACGAGACCTCGGACTGGCCGCCCTACCCCTGGCCGTTGATCTAACTACGTCGCCGGCGCGAGTTCCCCGCTGGCGACGGGATTGCCCGACTCGAGTAGGAGGAACGAGACGAGGGCCCCCACGCCGAAGAATCCCGCGGCCCACCAGAACGCCACGGAGAACCCGTGAATCGTGGCCGAGGTGACCGTGACGTGGTTGGTACCGGGGTGCTCGAGCGCCCGCGTCGTCACGGTGACCGCAATGGTGTTGAGGATCGCGGTGCCGAGCGAACCACCAATCTGTTGGGCCGTGTTGACCATCGCCGACGCGGCCCCCGCGTCGCGCGGTTCGACGGCCGCCGTCGCGCTGGCGAAGGCCGGGGCGAAGACCAGTCCGAGCCCTAGGCCCAACACCACCAGGCCCGGCAGGACGTGACCCGCGTAGTCCGGCAGTGGGGTGAGTCGGGTGAAGAGCACCATGCCCATCATCGAGAGCACCATGCCGGTCGGCACGAGGGGCCGTGGTCCAGTCACGGCTAAGAGCCGCGCGCTCGCGAAGGACGCCGAGAGGGTGATCGCGATCACGATCGGCAAGAAGGCGAAGCCCGCACGCAACGGCGAGTAGCCGAGGGTCTCTTCGAGGTAGTACGAGAGGAGCAAGAAGACCGCGTAGACGCTCATACTCGTCAAGAGCAGTGCGAGGAACGAGCCGGCCCGCGTTCGATTCGTCACCACCCGCAGTGGCAAGAGCGGGTGTTTCGACCGGGCCTGCCAGTAGACGAAGACGACCAGCAGCACGGTGCCCAGCAACAAGGATCCCCACGTCAAGGGATCGGTCCAACTCGAGGTCACGGCGTGACCGAAGGCGTAGACGACGAAGAACAGACCCGCACTGGCGAGCACCGTTCCCAGGGCGTCGAGGCGCGAGCGGTCCTCGCCGCGACCGCCTTCGACGAACAGCGCCACACCGACCAGGGCCACGGCCGCGAAGACGAGGTTGATGTAGAGGCACCAGCGCCACGACGCCCACTGGGTCAACGCGCCGCCGAGCAAGAGGCCAATCGCCGCGCCCGAGCCGCCAATGGCGCCGTAGATGGCGAAGGCCTTGGCGCGTTCCTTGGGCTCGTGAAAGGTGACCGTCAGGGCCGCTAAGGCCGCGGGGGCGAGCAAGGCGCCGAAGACGCCCTGGATGGCCCGGGCGGTGACCAACATCGTGAAACTGTGGGCGGCACCCCCCAACGCCGAGGCGAGGGCGAAGCCCGCGAGACCGACGTAGAGCGCGGTACGTCGCCCCCAGAGGTCACTCAAGCGCCCGCCGAGGAGCAGGAGCGAGCCGAAGGAGAGCGCGTAGGCCGTGACGATCCACTGGCGATTCCCGGAGGAGAAGTGCAGGTCCATCTGCGCGCGCGGCAACGCGATGTTGATGACGGTCGCGTCGAGAAGGACCATCAGCTGGGCGAGCGCCAGCACCGACATGGTCCACCAGCGGCGCGCGTGCGCCCGCGGGGAGATGGTCGGGGAACTCACGTGGATGCCGCGTGGCGCAACCTCGCGCGCACGAACGAAACGAACGAGCCTGGACTCACTCGCCCGTCGGCCGGGTCACGTCCGCGCTTTCAACGCTTCGATCAATGCCGGCAAGACCTTGTGGACGTCGCCCACGATGCCGAGGTCGGCGATCTGGAAGATCGGGGCGTCGGCGTCCTTGTTGATCGCGACGATGTTTTTCGAACCCTTCATCCCCACCATGTGTTGCGTGGCGCCCGAGATCCCACAGGCGACGTAGACGAGAGGCTTGACGGTCTTACCGGTCTGGCCGACCTGGTGTGAGTAGGGCACCCAGCCGGCGTCGACGATGGCGCGACTCGCTCCGGCCGCGCCGTTGAGGAGTTTGGCGATCTCTTCAATCATCGCGTAGGCACCCGCCTCACCGAGTCCGCGCCCACCCGAGACCACGACTGCCGCCTCTTCGAGTTTCGGTCCGCTGCGCTCTTCGACGTGCGAGGTGGCGATGACCGCGCTCCCCGTGGCGCCAGTGTCGCCGGCTGGCGCGGCGACGACGTTCGCGGGAGCGCCACTCGAGGGCTCCGCGGCGAAGGACTTCGCTCGCACCACGATGATGCCGGGACCTTCTGCCGTGAACCTCGCCTTGACGGTCAAGGAACCACCGAAGACGGGGTGCTCGGTGACGAGGCCACCCTCCTCGACGAGGCCCGTGACGTTGGTCAACACGGGACGGTCGAGGCGCGCCGACAGCCGTCCGGCCACGTCGCGCCCGTCGTAACTGGCGGGGATGACGATGGCGTCGGGCGTCGTCCCGCCCGCGATCAGCGCGGCGATGGCCGCCGCGACGGGAACGCCGGGCAACGCGCCCTTAAGGTCGCCGACGTCATAGAGCGTGTTCGCGCCGTACTCGCCGGCGACGGCCGCCAACTTCGAGCCGTCACCCCAGGTGATCGCGGCGACGTCGTTCGCGAGGGTACGCGCGTGGCTGAGGAGCTCGAGGGAGGTGGTGGTGAAGGTGTCGCCCGCCGGCTCGGCCAGAACCCAAAGAGTGGACAGTGTCATGGGTAACTCCTAAAGGACTTTGATGGATTCGAGGAACGCGACGACCTTTTCGGCGCCGTCACCCTCGTCGACGTACTTCTCGCCCGCCTGTCGCGACTCGGCGGCCTGGACGGCCACGATCTCCTCGCGCGCGCCCGCGGCACCGACCTGTCCTTCGAGACCGAGGTCGGCGACGGTGAGGACCTCCAGGGGCTTGGACTTGGCGGCCATGATGCCCTTGAAGGACGCGTAGCGCGGCTCGACGACACCGGCGGTGACGGTGACCAGGGCCGGTAGCGGCGCGGTCACCTCGTCGTACCCGGCTTCGGTCTGGCGAGAGACCTTGAGGCCACCGCCCTCGACGCTGACGGCCTTGGCGAAGGTGATCGACGGCAGGCCGAGTAGCTCGGCGAGCTGCACCGGCGTCGTGCCGGTGTAGCCGTCGGAGGACTCCGTCGCGGCCAGGACCAGATCAAAAGGTTCGCGCGCGATGACTTTGGCGAGCACCTTCGCGGTCGAGAGCGCGTCGCTGCCGCGCAGCGACTCGTCACTCACGATCACCGCCTTGGTCGCGCCCATCGCGAGCGCGTTGCGTAGTCCCGCGACGTCGTTGCCCGATCCCATGGAGACGACGGTGACCTCACCGCCGCCGGCCTTGTCGACGAGTTGGAGCGCCATCTCGACCCCGTAGGTGTCGGCCTCGTCCAAGATGAGTTTGCCCGACCGATTGAGGTTGTTCGACGCGTCAAAGGACTGCGGCGCGGCCGGGTCGGGTATCTGTTTTACGCACACGACGATGTTCATGGCAGACAATCTACGCCAAGACGAAGGGGGCTACTTCGGGCCCCGGTCGGGACCCAGCAGGCTCAGCGCGAGGGCCGGCTGATCGGTGATGACGCTGCGCACGCCGAGTTCAGCCATCGCCGTGAGATCTGGTGCGTCATTGACGGTCCACACGTTGAGGCCGAGACCGAGTTCACGGGCGCGATGTTGGGCGTCGGCACTCACCAGCAAGAAGTGGGGATTCACCCCACTGAGGCGCTCTTCGGCCGCGATCTCGAGTGCCTCGAGCAGCGGCGTGCGCCACGTCAAGTACGAGATCGGGATCGACGGATCGTAGGCGCGGGCGCTGACGCACGTCGCCAGGTCAAAACTGGACAGCTCCAGGCTCTCCGGTGTCGGGCTGGCGTGAAGCACGTCGATAACGGCCTCCACGAAGGCGCCGGTCTCGTCGTAGGAGGACTCGGTGGGTTCGGGCAGGTTCTTCACCTCGACGTTGACGCGCAGGCCCTCCAGCACCTCCAGAGCGGCTGCGAGGTGGGGCACGTACCCCGGCAGGTCCTTCGCCCGGCTGCTCGCGATCACGAGGCCACTCACCTCGGGGTCGTGGTGCACGACGAGGGCGCCATCGGCCGTGCGACGGACGTCGAGTTCGACCCCGTCGACCCCGAGCTCGAGGGCGTCGCGGTAGGCGCCGAGCGTGTTTTCGCGCTCCGCGCTATGAGCCCCGCGGTGGGCGAAGACCATCGTCACGAGAAAAGTCTCGCACGTGACCAGGNNCCCGCACGCGTCATCTCCCCCCAAGTAAAAGGATTCATCATGTCGTTGATCTGGAACCGCACCCACGCCTGGGATGACTCGGAGTGGCGCTCCGACGCGGCGTGTCGGGACACTGAACCGGAGCTGTTTTTCCCGATCGGCACCACCGGCATGGCGACCGACCAGATCGAGTCGGCCAAGCGGGTCTGCGACCACTGTGACGCGCAGAAGGCCTGTCTGGAGTTCGCCCTCGCCACCAATCAGGAGTCGGGCGTGTGGGGTGGCACCACGGAGGACGAGCGTCGCAAACTGCGCAAGCAGTGGCTCGCCGCTCGTCGTCGCGCCGCCAGCCAGAGCTAGAGCCTCGCGCTCAGCGGTACCGACACGCGCACGAAGGTGCCGCCGCCGTCGATACCGGGTACGTTGTTCATCTCGATCTCGCCGTAGAGCTGCACGCGGATGAGGTCACGCACGATCGACAGTCCGAGGCTCTTAGGCACGTCGAGCGAGAAGTCCTCACCCAACCCTCGACCGTTATCGCGAATCTCGGCGATGGCCTGACCGTCTTCTTGATAGAGGTTCAGGGTCACGACGCCGACGTGGTCGTTCTCGACGCCGCCGAAGTCGGTGAAGGCGTGTTCCACGGCGTTGGTGAGCAACTCCGCGAGCGCCACGGCGAGGGGTGTCGCCAAGTCCGTCGAGAGCACCCCGAGTTCGCCGTTCACCACGATTTCGACCGGGTGCAACGCCAACACGGTGTCTTCCACCAGTAAGACCAGTGAACGCACGATGTCGTCGAAGACCACTTCCTCGCCGGGCTCGCGCGAGAGCACCTCGTGCACGACGGCGATGGAACGCACTCGGCGCTCGGCCTCGTAGAGCGCGGTTCTCGTCTCTACTTCTTCGCTGCGGCGAGCCTGGAGTCGCAGCAGTGAAGAGATGGTCTGTAGGTTGTTCTTCACCCGGTGGTGCACCTCGCGCACCGCGGCCTCTTTATTCAACACGACGCGATTGAGTTGACGGATGTCCGACACGTCCCGCACGAGGATGAGGACACCGGTGACGCGCTGTTGTGCGAGGAGCGGCACGCCGTGCACGAGGATCGCGACGTCGTGACCGAGGTCGAGTTCTTCGAGCGTCGGCAGGCCGAATTCGAGCGAGCGCTCGATGGCCCGCGCCTTCAACCCCAACTCATCGAAGGTGTGACCATCGGCCAAGGTGTAGATCCCGAGTCGGTGCAGGGCGTTCACGGCGTTCGGCGTGGCGAATTCGACGTGACCCACTGCGTCGAGCAACATCACGCCGTCGCCGACCCTCGGCAGGCCCGGTCCGGCGACGGCGTCTTCGCGATAGGGAAACGACGCCTCCGAGACCATGTCGCAGAGTCGTTCGAAGACCGAGAGGTACTGGAACTCATAGAGCGAGGCCGATCCGCGTAGAGGTCCCTGGAGACGGACCAGCGCGGCGATCACCTCACCGTTAAAGCGCACCGGGATGCACCAGGTCGGCACGAGGTCCTCCACGTCGGCGACGCGCAACTCACCCTCCACTCGCGCGCCGCTCTCGTAGGCGTCGCGCACCAGTGGCCAGTTCGCGCCGGGGTGCGTCGTACCGAGCAGGTCGTCGTTGATCAACGTGGTGCGGTTGTTCGGCCGCATCTGACCAATCACCAGCAACTGGTCGTCACCAGACGGGGCGTCGACCCGCGTCATCAACAAGAGGTCCGAGAACGAGAGGTCCGCGAGTAGGGACCACGACGCCGTCAAGCGCAACAGGTGATCGATGGCCGCATCACCGAGCCGGGTCTTCGCCGACGCCAACTCCGCCAGGGTCGCCATCAGTGAGACCGCAGCGGCGTCATGTGTCGCTCGCGCGCGCGATAAGACGCCAGTTCGTGCACGCCTCGCGCTTCGAGCAAGGCCGCCAAGTCACCGGCGCGCTGTCCGACGCGTTCGAGACGGTGGGCGTCAGACGCCGTGGTGAAGGTGAGGTTCTTTTCGACCAAGCGGTCGAGGAACCCCTCGGCCGGGTACTGCTCGCCGATGGGCTTGTGCCAACCGGCCGAGGAGAGCTCCACCGACACGTCGGCGCGCGCGGCCGACTCGGCCATCTCGTCCCAGTACTCGGCGGGGTTGGTCGCGACGTACCCCGCGACCTTGATGAGGTCCGGGTGCGCCAACACGTCGACGACGTCGAGCGCACAGAGTTCATCCAACGCCGCCGCGTAGTCCTTCCAACACTGGTCCACGTCGCGCCTCGTCCACTCCGCCATGTTGACCTCGCTGTCGATGTCGTCGGGCTGCCAGGTACCGAGCCAGTGCACCGAGCCGATCAAGACGTCGAAGGGGTACTGCGCCAAGAGATCGGCCACCACGTCCATCTGGTCCTTGAAGTAGTCGACCTCGAGGCCGATCTTTACGGGCAACCCCTCGTCCTTCGCGCGCTGAGCCAAGGTGACGTAGTCCTCCAACGAGTTGCGCGCGTGGAAAGCCCAGTACTCGGCCATCGTGGCGTTCGTTGGCTCGTGACCCGAACGCAACCAGAAGGGGCCGACGACCGAGGCGACGTCGACGAAGCGGTGCGTGTGTTCGGTGAGGGCGAGCTCACTGACCCCGTGGGTGGCCGCTTCGTCGCAGTACGCGGCGATCTGGTCCAGGTCGAACCACACCGAGGACTCCGAGTGGGGCCACAGGTGTAGGTGGTAGTCGAGCACGAAGCCTTAGGCGGCGCCGAATCCCACGACGCGGTCGCTCGCCGGCGTGCCCAACTCGACGTAGGCGATCCGGCTGGCGGGAATCCCCACGCGGCGACCCTTGCGGTCGGTGAGCCAGAGAACCTTCTCGCCCGTGAGAGCCGCCTCGACGTCCTTCATGACCTGATCTCGATCGGCGTCTGCGGGTAGTTCGACGTCGATCTCCTTCATTGACTGGACGATGCCGATTCGAATATCCATAACGACTCCTAAAACATTGAACTCCTTGCCATGTTACGGCCATGGGCCAATATGGAAGACGTGAGTGCTGAACCCATCTCCGAACGTTCTCGGCGCTGGGCGGCGACCATGAGCGGGTACGAGGGCGCGAAGGACGACGTCACCGTCGCGCACCGCGATTCTTCGGCGACCATCGCGCCCCTCGGATCGCACGTGCCCTCCTTCGCCGGGACGCTCGCGGCGCGCGAAGAGCTACTCGACGAGCTCTTGGCCCCGGGCGCCACCCGCAGCGCCGGTGGAGGGACGCGCGAACGTGAGGAGGAGCCCGACGAATTCCGCACGTGTTTCGAGCGTGACCGGGACCGGATCTTGCACTCATCGGCGTTTCGACGTCTCGCGGGCAAGACGCAGGTGTTCATCTTCCCCGACGACCACATGCGCACGCGACTCACCCACGCGTTAGAGGTCGCCCAGGTCGCCACCGGCATCGCGCGACCCCTGGGGCTTAATGTCGCACTCTGCGAGGCCATCGCCCTCGGCCACGACTGTGGGCACGGACCCGGGGGCCACGCGAGCGAAGAGGCCCTCGACCCCTTCTTAGAGAACGGCTTCGACCACGCGACCTGGGGGGCGGACGTGTCCCTCGCTCCCCTCAACCTCTGTCGAGAGACGCTCGACGGCGTGCGCAACCACTCCTGGTCGCGGCCGGCGCCCGCCACGCCCGAGGGCGAAGTCGTCTCGTGGGCCGACCGTATCGCCTACGTCTGTCACGACTTCGAAGACGCCGTCTCGGCGGGCATCGTCACGCCCGACGAGCTGCCACCACTCGTGCGCGAGCGATGCGGACTCGTGCGTCGCGAGCAACTCGGCGCGTTCATCAACGGCATGATCCACACGGTGCACGAGACCGGGGTCCTCGGCATGGACGCGCGCCACGCCGAGGCGCTGGCGGCCTTTCGGGCCTTTAACTACGAGACGATCTACCTAAGGGACGCCTCGCAGCACCAAGGTTCCGCCGTCGTGTCGATGCTGCGCGCCCTGGTCGAGTTCTATAGCGCCCACCCACTCTTGATCCCCGACGTCGCCGCGCGCGGCGGCGAGGACGAAGGATCGACGAGGGCCCTGCACGACGCCGTCGCCTACGTGGCGGGGATGACCGACCGCTTCGCGTGTCGCAGCGCCGTGACGCTACTCGAGTGGCCCGAGGATCTTCTGCCGAGCGGGCTCGATCGTTAGGGTTTCGTCGCGCCCATGAGGTCAAAGCGCATCGGATCGCCGCCGCGCATCCACTCGAGTCGCAGCTCCGTGGTGCGTAGCGCGGAACGCTCGTGGGGCAGGATCCAGAACTTCTTCGTGGTGACGGCATTCGCCACCTGATCGGCGACGTCGGAGGGGTCGATACCGGCGTTCACCGCCTCCGAGGCCATGTCGGCGATGAAGCGCGCGGTGGGGTCCTCGTTGTAACTCACGAGTTCATTGGGCATGTTGCGAACGGACTCGTGGATGCGCGTCTTCACGAAGCCCGGACACAGCACCGACACGCCGACGTTAGAGCCCTGGAGCAGCAACTCTTGAAAGAGCGACTCCGAGAGTCCCACGACCGCGAACTTCGCGGCGCAGTAGGGGCCCATGCCCGGCGCGCCGCCGAGTCCCGCTAACGACGCGGTGTTGACGACGTGTCCCTCGTTTTGTTCGAGGAACAGTGGCACGAAGGCGTTGACGCCGTAGATCACACCGAGCAGGTCGACGTCGAGCACCCACTTCCACACTGAGGTCGGGGTGCCAATGGCCGCCCCGGCGGCGACGCCGGCGTTGTTAAAGACGAGGTGCGCTCCGCTGAACTCCTTGAGGGCCGCCTCACGCAGGCCAATGACGTCGTCCTCCTTCGTCACGTCGGCGGCGACACCGATCACGTGAGCGCCGTCGCCACGCAGTTCGTCGACGGCCTTCGCCAACGGCGCCTCTTCGATGTCACCGAGGACCAGATTGGCCTTAGCGGCCGCGAAACGCTTCGCCGTGGCGAGGCCGATCCCACTCGCCCCACCCGTGATGACCGCAGTCTTTCCCTCTAACTCCACGTCGCCCCCTCGATCTCTGGTCAGACCAGCTTGAGTTCTTGACGATAGACCCGTGAGGGACCCTGCTGCGCGACGCGCTCGGCGAGTAAGCGAAAGGCGACCGCGGCCGCGCTCTCGGGGTTCGTGACGATAACCGGCTCGCCGACGTCGCCACCCTCGCGCACCGCGGGCTCCAGGGGGATCTGCCCCAAGAGCGTGATCCCGAGCTCGTGGGCCAACTGCGCGCCACCGCCGGCTCCGAAGATCTCGTAGCGCGTCCCGTCGTCCCCGGTGAACCAGCTCATGTTCTCGATGACTCCGCGCACCGACAACTTCAACTTGCGCGCGGCGTAGGCGGAGCGCTGGGCGACGCGTTGGGCGGCCGCCTGGGGCGTCGTGACGACGTACATCTCGATGCGCGGGAGGATCTCGGACAAGGTGAGGGCCACGTCGCCCGTGCCGGGGGGCATGTCGATCAAGAGAAAGTCCGGCTCGTCCCACCACGCCTCGGTGACGAGTTGTTCAATCGCCTTGTGCAGCATGGGACCGCGCCAAATGACGGGTTGGGCGTCGTCGACGAAGTAGCCCATGGAGAGGCACCGCACGCCGTGCACCAACGTCGGGATCACCGTGTCGCCGAGCACGATCGGGTCATTGGTCGCACCCAGCATCTTCGGTAGGGAGAAGCCGTAGACGTCGGCGTCGAGTACGCCCACCGAGTGGCCGGCCTGGGCGAGGGCGATGGCGAGGTTCACGGTGACCGAGGACTTGCCCACGCCCCCCTTGCCCGAGGAGATGCCCAGCACTCGAGTCTTGGAGAGTTTGTCGAGGAACTTCGGCGAGCTCTCGGCGTGGTCGTGGTGACCGGGTCCGGGCGGCGCCGCCATCGCGCCGCGCAGGAAGTTACGAAGGCCGAGCCGTTCGTCGTCGTTCATGGTGCGCACCACCACCCGCGCGCCCGGCGCGAGTGCCCCGACGGCCTCGCGGAGCGTCTCGAGGTGGGGCCAGTTGGTGACCGGCAGGACGAGTTCGACGACGACCTGACCGGCGTCGTCGCGTACTTCGCCCAAAAAACCCAGTTCCGCGAGGGTGCGCACCAACTGGGGCTCGCGAATGGCGGCCAGACGGCTGTTGAGTTGGGGGTCGAGCGTCACGGGGTCCTTTAATCGGGCCTCAAGAGATTACCGGTGTCCCCAGGCGCCCTACCCATAAACTTCTGCTCGTGAGCACGATCAACGAAAACGGCCTGGACCCGGCCCTCTTCGCCGCCACGGTCACCAGTCTCACCCACTCCTTCGGCGACAGCACCCGTCGAAAGGTCTACTTCTACTTGCGCGCGAACCCCGGCGCCACCGCCACCGAACTGGCCGAACACTGTGACGTCCACGCGAACGTCGTGCGACACCACCTCGAACGACTGACCGAAGGCGGCTACGTCACCTACGACAGCGTGCGCAAGACCACCGTTGGTCGTCCGGCGAAGGGCTACCGCGTGTTGGACGACACCGTCGTGATGGAGGGATCGCTCCGACGCGATGCGCTCTTGGTGGCGCTCTTGGAGATGGCCCTCGAGCGCCTCGGGCCCGACGCGTCCGAGCGCATGGCCCACGACGTGGGTCTCGAATACGGTCGTGGACTCACCGAGTCCGTCGGCGCGGGCGACGCCACCCGTTCGGTCAAGGCCGCCATGGTCTCCATCGCGGGACTCTTGACGGCCCACGGTTTCAGTGCGCGCGTCGAAGAGGGCGAGTTCTCCAGTTCCGTCGTCTCGGACAACTGCCCTTTCGGTTCGGCCGCGCAGCACCACCCGGTGCTCTGTGCCGTCGACCGGGGACTCATCTCGGGCATGCTCGAGGGTCTGGGCGCCGAGCGCACCACGGTGACCTTGACCTCGAAAGCACTCGGCGACGACGTCTGTCGCGTCACCGCGTAACGACTAGCTCGCCAGACCCAACTTCACCAGGTAGGGATGGGCGAGGCCCCGCTGCACGCTTGAGGGGTGCAGGTCGAGGAAGACCTTGAACTCACCGAGCGCGAGCGCGCGGTTTCCCGGCGTCGAGTAGGCGGCGATGCCGTAGTAGAGACGAGCGGCGGCGTTGCGCGGGCCGTCGGCGACCGCGGTGCGCAACTCCTTCACGCCGTAGGCCACGAGGGTAGGACTCTTCGAGGTGGAGCCGGCCGAAAAGTCCAACCATCCGGTTTCGGTCAACGCGACGACGTTCTTCGGGCTGATCGCCAGGACGTCCTGGTAGGCCGTGAGCGCCGAGAGCACCAAGTTGTTGGCGAGGTCGTTCTGGGCTTCGGTCAAGAGTTGGGTGACGTGTTGGTTTCGACTGAGCGACACCGAACCCGTGATCGAACTCCCTTCTTGGCGCGGGCTGATCGAGGCGCGCAGCACCACGACGATGACGATCAAGACACACACCAGACCCGTGAAGAGCAGCCACCGACGACGGCGTCGGGCGGGCCGTCGCTTCTCGGGCGATTGACGCAATTCCTCGAGCTCCGCGCGCGCGGCGACGAGTGCCAGGGTTTCACGGGCCTCGATGGTTGCTGCTTCGATGGCGCTGAGTTCACCCGCTTCACGTTCGCGTTTGGCGTCGTTGAGGGACGCCTCGCGCAGCGCGATCTCGTCGAGGACCTGATTCATGGTGCGCCTCACCGGCGCCTCGCCAGTCGCAGGGCGCTCGCGATGAGCAAAAGGACGCCGAGGAGTGGCACGATCCAGAGCAACACGCCGAGCCCCGACGTCGGCGGGCTGAGGAGGATCGAGGTGCCGTAGACGTCCTCCAAGGACGTCAAGATCTTGTCGTCGGACTCACCGGCGTGCACCTTCTGCGCGATCTCGTGGCGCACGGCGATCGCCGACGTCGCGTTACTCACCGCCACCGACAGGTCGTCGCACGAGGGACATCGTACGAGCGTTTCGAGGTGCGCGATGCGATTGGCCGCACTCGAAGCGCTCGGTCGTAGCGCGACCGCCAGCGCGGCGACCGCGACGAGCACCACGCACCACAAGGAGAAGGATCGCAGGACTTTCACGACTGGACCCTCACGACGTCGCTTCCAACTGGACCCGCGCGACGACCGCCTCTAACTGGCGCGTCGTGACCGCTCCGAGCAGCGTCGCCGCGACGACGCCCTTCGCGTTGATGACGAAGGTCGTCGGCGGCGAAGTGACGCCGTAACGGTTGGCGATGACGCCGCCGTCGTCGACGACTGAGGGATAGAGCGAGCCGTAGTGCGCGGCGAAGGCCTTCGCNNTCCTGCCAGGCGAAGGTCGAGAGGTTCGGCGCCTCTACCTGACATGGCCCGCACCACGACGCCCAGAAGTTCACCACCACCACGTGACCGAGGTCGCTCGCGACGTTAATCGTGGCGCCCCCACCGAGGCGAGGCCCCGTAATTGGCGGCGCGGGCTGTCCGAGCAGGGGGCTGTCGGCCTCGGTGGCCGTGGGGTTGACGGGGTCGCGCGTCGCTAAGAACAGCGAGAACGCGACCACCACCGCAATCACCACCAGCGAGGTGACCATGACCGAACGCTTCACGTGACGTCCTCTGAGTATCGACGGCGAAAGAAGGAGAGCGCGCTACCGAGCCCGATGACGATTCCTCCGAGCCAGAGCCAGGCCAATAACGGCTCCACCGTGACCCCTAGGACCACCGATCCCGTGGGTAGGCCCGATTGGACCTGGGCGCCCGACGTGTTGCCGGTCCCACCGACCGCGTCGAAGGTCACGTAGACGTCGCGGGCCAGGTTCGAGTCGATGGCCGGCGTGCCGACCGTCGTGCCACCGCGACCGTTAAAGGTGGTGATCGCGGGGCGCAGTTGATGACCATCCACGCTCACCTTGAGCTGCGTCGCGCTCTTCAGGGCGTCGTTGATGTTGTGGAATCCGTCGAAGCTCACCAGTTGCCCGTCGACCACCGTGCGCTGTCCCGTCGCCAAGGTCACCTCCGAGCGCGTCACGTAGGTCGTGGAAGTGACGATGCCGAGCGCCAAGACGACGACGCCCAAGTGCACGATCATCCCGCCGGTCGAGGGCGCGCGCAGCACGCTGCGCCACGACCCTCGTCGCAGGGCCGCGACCAAGGAACCGCGCAACGTGCGCAGGGCCGCGCCCGCGGCGAGGACCGCGAGAAATACGGCGATCACCTCGGCCGGGCGACGCACGCCCGCCACCAACAGCACCACGACCGACAAGATCGCCGTCCAGGCGCTCACGCGCGTGCGCGCCCAGAGCACCTTCGCGTCGGCACTGCGCCAACTCACGAGCGGCGCGATCGCCATCAAGACCAGCAAGAGAACACTGAGGGGCGCCGCCACGGTCGCGAAGTACGGCGTGCCGACGGTGACCTGGGTCCCATTGATCGCCTGGTACAACAGCGGAAAGACCGTGCCGAGCAGGACGACGATGGCAAATCCCACGAAGAGGATGTTGTTCGCCACGAAGAGCCCTTCGCGCGAGAGCGGGTGATCGACGCCGACGGGCGCGCGCAGTCGGTCCCCGCGCCACGCGAGCAGACTCGCGCCGACCACCACCACCACGAAGAAGAACCCGATCAGTATCGGCCCGAGGGTGCTCGAGGAAAACGCGTGCACGCTCACCAACACGCCCGAGCGAGTGAAGAACGTGCCCAGAATCGTCAGGGCGAAGGTCGCGATGGCGAGTGAGAGGTTCCAGACCCGAAAGAGGCCGCGACGGTCTTGGACGATGACCGAGTGGATGTAGGCGGTCGCGGTCAGCCACGGCAGCAACGCCGCGTTCTCAACCGGGTCCCAGCCCCAAAAACCACCCCAGCCGAGCACCTGATAGCTCCACCAGGCCCCGAGCACGATCCCGAGCGAGAGCGAGCCCCACGCCAGCACCGTCCATCGGCGCTGTTCTAAAGGCCAGCGCTCGTGCACCCGACCGGTCACGAGCATCGCGATGGCAAAGGCGAAGGGCACGCTGAAGCCGACGAAGCCCAGATAGAGCAACGGAGGGTGCACCGCGACCAGCGGGTTGTCCTGTAACAAGGCGTTGGGGCCCGCGCCCTGGAGGACGTGGGCCGCGTTGTGGATGAAGGGATCGGCTGGCCCCATCATGAGGAAGGTGAAGAACGCACCCACGCAGAGCAGCACGATCGCGGCCCAGCCCACCACGGGGCTGTCGCGGTCGCGTCGGTAGTAGAGCAGTACTCCGAAGGTGATCGCGCTCTGGAGGAGCACCCAGAGCATGAGGGAGCCTTCGAGCGCCGACCAGAGTCCGGTGATCGAATAGAGGAGCGGCGTGAAGGTCGCGTTGTTCTCGGCGACGTAGGCCAACGCGAAGTTGTGGGTGACGAGCGCGAACTCCATGACGCCAACGGCGGCCGCGATACCACCGAGCGCCCCGAGCGCCCACCAGCGCACGTGTGACGTGCGGTGCGCCCTCAGCGCCCTGGCCTGTTCGATCACTCCACCGACGGCGCCGACGAAACAGACGTACAGGGCGGCTCGACCGAGCCACGTCACGATCATCGAGTGGACCCGTTGGGGGCCTTCACGCGTTTGGGGTGCGCGGCGATGTAGGACGCCGTGTGCTTCACCAAGATCTGCGTGCCGTAGAAGTCGTTCGAGGTGGCACTCGTGAAGTGACCTTCGACGACCACGGGGATGTCGGCTTGGAAGAGTTGCGGGGGTGAGCCGTGCGCGTTGACGAAGACCTCTTGGCCGTGGCCACCGGTCATCCAGAACGACGCGCCGCTCGAGGTTCGGTCGATGCTGTGGGGCTTGACGACGCCCTCTAAGCGAATGGTCGTCGTGCCCAACTTGGCCCGCGCCGCCATCGCCTGGTCGATGGTCTCGAAGTAGTTGAGGGAGTGCAAGAGACCTTGGCTCAAGAGTGCGAGGACCGCGAGCGCCAGTACCACCAGTACGCCGATGGTGCGTCCGCGACCCCGGCGCTTTACTTCGGGGGCGGGAACGGGGGTGAGATCGGTGAGGTCAGCGCTGGGCACGTCGTCCTCGCCACCAGATCGAGAGGGCGTAGAGCCCCAATCCCCCAAAGGCGAAGGAGTAACCGGCCGCGACGTAGCCCACTAGCGCACTCCTTCTCGGCGGCGCTGGGCGAGCGCCTCATCGAGGGCGACGTCGTAGCGTGCTGCGCGCAGCACCTCCACGCGGTACCTCGCGCGCAACAACCAGAAGAACAGCAGCGTGAAGGCGAAGAGGCTGATGAAGAGGGTCCAGAGCATGATCCCGTGCACCAGCAGATTCCCGTTTTCGGTGAAGACCGTGGCACCTTGATGCAGCGTGTTCCACCAGTCGACCGAGAAGTGGATGATCGGCACGTTGATGGCGGCGATGATCGCGAAGACCGCACATCGCCGGGCGCGCAGTTCGGGGTCGTCGTTCGCTCGTCGCAGCGCGAGGTACGCCAACTCAAAGAGCCCGAGGATCGCCGTGGAGGTGAGGCGCGCGTCCCACGCCCACCACACGCCCCAGGTCGGGCGACCCCAGATCGAGCCCGTGATGAGCGTCAAGATGATGAAGACCGTGCTGACTTCCATCGCGCAGTACGCCACTCGGTCCATCACCACCGATCGCGTGCGCTGCCACAAATACAGCGCGCTGGCGATCGCCGCCGTGCCGAAGGACACGTAGAGCGCCACCCAGGCGATTGCCGGGTGCACGTAGAGCATCCGCGCGAGGTTGCCCTGGATCTTGTCAGGCGGCGTGACCCACAGTCCTAGCCAAAACGTCAGCACCAACAACACGAGCGTGACGGGTCCGAGAAGGCGTTGAGAGAGCGTCTTTATCATGATTCCTCCAGAACACCGTAAAGCAGAATGCCAATCGCGAGGTAGGCGGCCAGAGCGACGAGGGAAATCACCCACCAGCGCCAGAGCGAGCCCCCGTGCAGGGCGTCAGAGAACGATCGCTCACCGGCAATCAGCAGTGGCGCAAAGGCGGGTAGCGACAGCATTGGCAGCAACGTCGCGGGACCCTGTCCCCCACCGCTCAAGGCGCCGTACAGCGTCCCCGCGGCGGCCAGCGCCGCGAGCGTGACGATGACACTCGGAACCGCGCTGAGGGTGCCGGAGAGGGCCGTGTGGAGAAACAGCACCGAACCCGCCAGGACCACGACCCCGGTCAGCCACAGTTCGACGGCCAAGGCGAGCGCCTTACCGAGGAAGACCCCCGCGGGATCGAGCCCCAACGTCGCCACGGACGCCTTCGTCCCGGGCGAGCCCTCGATCACCTGGGCGCGATTGATCATGAGCAATGCCACGAGCAGCATCACCAAATAGAAGAGACCCGGGGCCGCGCTGGAGTTCCCGGCGTGTAGGGGACCGAGCGCCAACCCACACAGCACGAGAGCGGTCACCCCGAAGGGCAGCACCTGCCAGAGCAGGACCCGACTTCGACGTTCGATGCGCAGGTCCTTTCCGGCAACGAGCAGCGCGACGCGAATCACGAGTGGTCGCCCACGACGAGTCCTCCGGCCAGGGTGAGGGTGCGAGGACGCAGCGACGTCGAGCGCAGCGGATCGTGCGCGCTCACCACCACCGTCGCGCCGCCGCGCACGACCTCGGCAATGAGATCGTCGAAAAACGTCCGCCCCTCGTCGTCGAGAGACGCGTAGGGCTCATCGAGCAACCAGGTCTCGGGTCGACGAAGCAGGAGCCACGCCAGGCCCAGGCGACGNNGGGATCTCCTCCGTCGGTCGGCCCAACGCCTTCGCGGCGAAGGTGAGGTTCTCGCGCACGCTGAGGTCGTCGTAGAAGGATCCTTCGTGACCGAGCCAGCCCACCCGTCGGCGCAGCTCTCTGAGGTCGCCCGTCTTGAGGTCGATACCACTCACGACGCCCGCGCCACTGGTGAGGGTGACGAGACCACCTAGTAGTCGCAACAGACTGGTCTTACCGGCACCGTTCGCGCCCGTGACGACGGTGAGTGTTCCGGGGTCGAGTGCGAGGTTGACGCCACTGAGCAGCGGGAACCCACCGATGAGGACGACCGCGTCACGAAGTACCACCACCGGCGACGTCCCGTCCATCAGGGCGGACTAGTGCTGCAGTGCTTTGACGTCGGCGTCGACCATCATCTCGATCAACGTCCGAAAGTCGGTCTCGCACTTCCACCCGAGTTCCCGATAGGCCTTCGACGGATCGCCCACCAGCAAGTCGACTTCGGCGGGCCGGATGAAGGCCTGGTCGATGACGACGTACTCGTCGTAGTCGAGTCCCAGGCTCTCGAAGGCCACCTGGCAGAGTTCGCGTACCGAGTGCGTCTCGCCCGTCGCGATGACGTAGTCGTCCGGGCTGTCGCGTTGGAGCATCAGCCACATGGCGCGTACGTAGTCCTCGGCGTAACCCCAGTCGCGCTGGGCGTCTAAGTTGCCGAGTCGCAGCTCGGTGTCGAGACCCGCCTTAATCCGCGCCGCGCCGTGGGTCACCTTGCGCGTGACGAACTCGATGCCTCGGCGCGGTGACTCGTGGTTGAACAAGATGCCACTCGAGGCGTGCAGGTCGTAGCTCTCGCGGTAGTTCACGGTGATCCAGTGTCCGTAGACCTTCGCGACGCCGTAGGGGCTGCGCGGGTGGAAGAACGTGTTCTCGGTTTGGGGAACCTCGCGGACCTTGCCGAACATCTCAGAGGAACTCGCCTGGTAGAAGCGGATCCCTGGGTCGACGATGCGAATCGCGTCGAGCATGCGCGTCACCCCGAGGGCCGTCGCCTCGCCGGTCAGGACCGGCTGCGCCCAGGAGGCCTGCACGAAACTCTGGGCGGCCAGGTTGTAGACCTCGCTCGGACGGTGATCGCGCAGGACGTTGATGAGCGACACCTCGTCCATCAAGTCGCCCGAGACGAGCGTGAGTCGCTCCTGGATGTGGCTGATGCGCTCGATGTTGACCGTGGAGGAGCGTCGCATAAGGCCGACGACCTCGTAGCCCTGGTCAAGCAGCAACTCGGCGAGGTAGGAGCCGTCCTGACCGGTGATACCCGTAATCAGAGCGCGTGTTGCCACCAGAGTTCCTCCACAGCCCCGGAACCGACGGGGGGTCGCTTTCCCCGTCAACTCTACTACCGGCCAATTGTGGGCTCTCCTTCTAACCTGGGCCCGTGTCCCGCCTCGTCGTCGTGAGCTATCGACTCGGCGCGAGCGATGGCGTGAGCATCGAAGCGGCGAAATGGATAGCCGCGCTGCGCACGCTCGGGCACCACGTCACCACGTGTGCGGGCGACGGCGTCGGCGACGTCGTCATACCCGAACTCGCGATGCACGCGACGTCGCTCCTCGAACGCGGCGACCTGGCGGCGGTGCTCGAGGACGCGGACGTCGTCGTGGTCGAGAACGTCGTCTCGCTGCCCTTCAACGTCGCCGCACGCGACGCGCTCTACGAGATCCTCGATCGGCGTCGGGCCATCTTCCACCACCACGACCTCCCCTGGCAACGTCCGCAGTGGCGAGACGAATCGGCCCCGCGCGACCAGCCGACGTGGCGTCACGTCACGATCAACGACCTCTCTCGCAACGAGCTCGCCGCTCGCGGCGTCGAGGCGACGACGATTCACAACAGCTTTGACTGCGATCCGCCACTCGGTCGGCGCTCGGTGACCCGCGCCGCACTCGGCGTCGGCGACGAGCGACTCGTGGTGTTTCCTTCACGGGTGATTCCCCGAAAAAACGTCGAGGGCGCGATCGAACTCGCCACCTCCCTCGGCGCGGTGCTCTGGCTGCTCGGTGACGCGGAGGACGGATACGGCGCGACGCTCGAGGGCCTCATTGACGTCGCACTCGTTCGCGTGGTCCGAGGGATGCCGCCGGGTCTCGATATTCACGACGTCTACGCCGCGTGCGACCTCGTGGTCGTCTCGTCCACGTGGGAGGGATTTGGCAACCCCGTTCTTGAGTCAGTGACCCATCGGCGCCCGCTCGCCGTCTACCCCTATCCGGTGCTCGAGGAGATCCGCGCCTTCGGTTTCACCTTTTTTGACCTGAAGGACGTGGCCGACCTCGAGGAGTTCCTCGCCCGACCCGACGACGAGCTCCATACGCACAACGCCGCAATCGCCCGTACGCACTTCAACGTGGCCGACCTGCCCGGCCGGCTTTCGGTGTTGTTAGAGAATTTGGGAGTCAAGTAACGCCCACTAGGCTTTGCGTGATGGTCATTAATGACGAGCGTGCTTCACAGGGCGAGCGCACTCCACACGCGGAGCGGCGCGACCAACTCCTCCTCGTGGCGAGGAAAATCTTCGCCGAACGCGGTTTCCAGGCCACGACGATGGACGACATCGCCAAGGAAGCGGGCTTCACCAAGCCAATCTTGTACCAGTACTTCGAGTCCAAGACCGAGCTGTACCGCGAGATCGTCAACCAGACCGCTCAGAAGTTGCTTGACTCGCTGCGCGACGGGGTCTCCCAGGTTGAATCGCCTCGCGCCAAGATCGAAGTGGCCTTTCGCGTCTACTTCGAGATGGTCGTGAGTGAGACCGACGCCTTTCGTATCTTGTTCATCCACTCTCACGAAGGTGAGACCCGCGGCGACCTGCGCAACGTCGAGCTCGGCCTCGTCTCGTTCTTAGAACCCCTCATCGCCGTGCGCATCAAGCCCGACCACCGACGACAGTTAGCCGCCGGCGTCGTCGGTATCGCCGAAGGTGCCGCGACGGCGTGGTTGATTCAACAAGAGGGTAAGGGATGGCCCACACCGACGCCCGGCGTCGCCGAGCGTTTGGCGGCGCGAAGCGCCACGCTCGCCTGGGGCGGACTGCGCTCGGTCGAACTCGACTAAACGAGATCCTCGCTGTCGACGAGGGTGAGAAAGACCAGCGCCATCGCCCAGAGTTGCGTGGCGCACGCGTCGTAGACGTCTTGATTGCCCCCCGCGGGATCGATCACGTCGAAGTCCTCTTCGGGCACGAGTTCGGCGACGACGCGCACCTGTTCGAAGAACGGTGCGTCCAGCGGCGCTTCGAGGAGAAACTGACCAAGCAGCACCGTCTTTTCGACGCCATCGTCGAAGTTCGCGCGCACGAAGTTCACGTGGCTAGCTTCCGCGGTCACGATGACGTCGGCCCACGAGACATCCTGCGCCGTTATCTGGTGGCTGCGGTGGGATCCGTAGCGATGTTCGCCGAGATCGGGCAGCGTGAGGAGGGCGTCGCGCGTGCGAGCGCTCATGGCGCTGCCTTCGATGACGTGCGTACCCGCGGTGCGAATGCTCCAATCGAGCCCATTCGCCTCGGCGAGACTGGTGAACATATAACCGAGCATCACCGATCGCGCGACGTTGCCGGTGCAGAGTGTCATGATTTTGATCGACGAGGTCATTGGCGTTCTTCTACTCGTGGCCCGTCGATGATCTCTTGAAGAGTCTTGACTGCTCGTTCTTTGATTGCGTCATCTTCGTCGAATCGCTCAATCTTTGCGACGGCGCCCTCTTCTTCTCGGGTCATCATCAGCCGCAGGGCAACTCGTCGTGACCTTCGCTACTTGATCTGGACGCCCGAGATCGCCCTCGCGACGATCAGACGTTGGATCTCGCTCGTGCCTTCGAAGATCGTGTAGATCTTCGAGTCGCGGTGCCAACGTTCGACCGGGTAGTCGCGGACGTAGCCGTAGCCCCCGAGGATCTGGATCGCCTCCTCGGTGACCTTGACGGCCGCTTCGCTGGCGAAGAGTTTGGACATCGATCCCTCGCCACTGGTGAAGGGTTTGCGCGTTGCCGCCATCCAGCTCGCCCGCCAGATCAGCAGGCGCGCCGCGTCCACGCTCATCTTCATGTTGGCCAGTTTGAAGGCGATGGCCTGGTTCTCGATGATCGCGCGGCCGAACTGCTTTCGCTCCTTCGCGTACTCCAGCGAGTACTCGTAGGCCGCGCGAGCGATGCCGAGCGCCTGGGCGCCGACGGCCGGTCGCGTCGCTTCAAACGTCGCCATCGCCGCCTGGCTCGAGGCGCGCTTGCCCTCGCGCACGGCGGCCAGCTTCTCGTCGAGCTTCTCCTTGCCGCCCAGGAGGCAACTGCCCGGCACGCGACAGTTCTCGAGCACGACTTCGGCGGTGTGACTGGCGCGGATGCCCATCTTCTTGAACTTCTGGCCCATCGATAGACCCGCGGTGCCCTCGGGCACGATGAAGGACGCCTGGCCCCTGCTGCCGAGTTTGGGGTCGACCGAGGCGACGATGACGTGCACGTTGGCGATGCCGCCATTGGTGATCCACGTCTTGGTGCCATTGAGCACCCACTCGTCCTTCGCCTCGTCGTAGATCGCGCGGGTGCGCAAGGATGAGACGTCACTGCCGGCGTCGGGCTCGGTGACCCCGAAGGCGGCGATCTTGATGTCGTCCGGCGTCCCGTAGCACTGGGGCACCCACTCCATCTGCTGAGCCGGCGTGCCGTTGGCGACGATGGCCGCCACCCCGAGACTCGTGCCCATGATCGACATGCACAGCCCCGCGTCGCCCCAGGCGAGTTCTTCGAGGGCGATCATCATGGATAGGCCCGTCGGGTCCTTGATGGCGTTCAAGAGAAAATCCACGCCGTAGACGCCGAGCTTGGCGGCCTCTTGGATGAAGGGCCACGGCGTCTCTTCGCGCTCGTCCCACTCAGCGGCGATGGGCCGCATGTAGTCTTCGGCGAATCCGTGGACCCAGTCACGCAGCGTGATCTGGTCCTCGTTGAGATCCATTGAAAAGTCGGACATGGCCACACCCCGGCGTTGAAGTTACTTGCTAGTAACCAACGTACCGTAAGGAATAGCGACGTGACAAAAGCAGAACCGCCGCCCACTGGGCGGCGGTTCTGTACTTCGAAGAGTGGTCGTTAGTTTAGGACGACGCGCTTGGCCAACGGTCCACGATCGCCGGGTTCGATGTCGAACTCGACGGCCTGACCTTCGACGAGCGTCTTTCGCCCGTCACCTTGAATCTCCGAGTAGTGAACAAANNAGGGAACCACAACGGCAACCTCACCTTTAACGCTACTTGGTCGAGGCTTTGGATAACAAGAGTAATTACGGGTGGCGAATGACGGTGCCGGTGGCACCGTCTTCGACGACCCACCCACGGGCGACCAATTCGTCGCGCAAACGGTCCGCTTCGGCCCAATTCCTCTCCGCGCGGGCGGCGTCGCGCTCGGCGACCAGCGCCTCGCTGGTCGCATCCACCTGATGGCTACCGGCCAGTAAGGCGAGCCCCAGCGCCCCAAAGAGAACGCCGATCGACTGCGCCAAACGCCGCGCGCTGCCCTCGTGACCCTCGTCCGCGGCCGTATTTGCGGCCGAAACCGCGTCGAAGAGCTCGGCGACCGCCAAAGGCGTGTTGAGGTCGTCATTCATGAGGGCCACCACTCGCTCGTAGAGCTCGAGCGACTCCTCCGCCCAGACGTGCGCCGACGCGACTTCGAAGTCCTGTCCCGCCAGGACGGGCAGGTCGAAACGGCGAGCGAGCGTGTCCAGTCGCGCCAGGGCCCGTTCGGCGTCGGCGATGGTGTCGACGGTGACCTCGATGGGCGACCGGTAGTGCGAACGCAGCACCAGGAGCCGGTAGGCGCGCGGATCGGTCCGTGCCAACAGATCGGTGAGGGAGGTGAAGTTATTCAGTGAGGTGCTCATCTTGACCCCATTCACCATCACCCAGCCGTTGTGGCCCCAGTGGCGAGCGAAGGGCGTCATCGCCGCTTCGGCCTGGGCTCGCTCGTTCTCGTGGTGGGGGAACTTGAGGTCGAGCCCTCCACAGTGCAGGTCGAAGCCCTCGCCGAGCAGGTCGAGCGACATCACCACGCACTCGGTGTGCCACCCGGGGCGGCCCTCGCCGAAGGGCGCGGGCCAGCGCGGCTCGTCGGGCTTGGCGTTCTTCCATAAGGCGAAATCGAGCGGCGAGCGCTTCTCGTCGTTCATCTCCACTCGCGCGCCGGCGCGCAGGCTCTCCAGGGGCTGTCCGGCCAGGAGGCCGTAGTCCTCGACGGTGCTGACGTCGAAGTACACACCGTCGCTCGTCTGATAGGCCACGTCACGCTCGAGGAACGACGCGATCAATTCGACCATGTCGCCGATGTAGTCGGTCGCGTGGGGGGCGTCGTCGGGGTCCTTCACCCCGAGACGAGCCATGGCGTCCCACCACTCGCTCTCGTACTCCTTGACGACGTCGACTTCGTCGCGGCCCTCGTCCTTCGCGCGCGCGATGATCTTGTCGTCGACGTCGGTGATGTTGGAGACGTAGTGCACCACGAGACCCTGGAACGTGAACCAGCGTCGCGCGATGTCCCACACCAGCGTGAAGCGACCGTGACCGAGGTGGGGCAGGTTGTCCACCGTCGGTCCACAGACGTACATCGATACGCGCCCGGGGGTGCGCAGGTTGAGGTCGCGGACCTCTGCGCGAGCCGTGTCGTAGAGGCGAATCACTGTTCTAAACTACGCCAACCATGCCCGACTCCCCAACGCCCGCACCGTTCTCGGTGCCCGAAAAGCCGACGGTCGACGGCCTGGAGGCGACGTGGACCCAGCGCTGGGACGAGGAGGGCACGTACCGCTTTTCTCGCGAGGCGACGCGCGAGAGCGTCTTCAGCATCGACACCCCTCCCCCGACAGTCTCGGGCGAGCTCCACATCGGCCACGTCTTCAGCTACACCCAGGGCGACGTCGTGGCGCGGTTTTGGCGCATGCGGGGCAAGGACGTCTTCTACCCGATGGGCTGGGATGACAACGGGCTCCCGACCGAGCGACGAGTGGAGAACTACTACGGGGTGCGCGGTGACCCGACGCTCCCCTACGACCCCACCTTCGAGCCGCCCGCCAAGCCCGACAAGCAGAAGCTGTCGGTCTCGCGTCGCAACTTCGTCGAACTCTGCCTGCGACTGACGGCCATTGACGAGGAGGCCTTCAAGACGCTCTGGCGAACTCTGGGGGTGAGCGTCGACTGGAGCCTCGAGTACACGACGATCTCGCCCTTGGCCCAGGCCGTCTCCCAGCGAGCCTTCATCGAGATGCTCGCGCGCGAGGAGATCTACTCGAGCGTCGCGCCGACGCTCTGGGACGTCGACTTTCGCACCGCCGTCTCCCAGGCCGAGCTCGAGGACCGCGAGCGCCCCGGCACGTACCACCGCATCGCCTTCGAGCGGAGCGACGGGCAGCGTGCCGTCGAGATCGACACCACGCGNNGCCCACGAACTGGCCGATCCCGACAAGGGTTCGGGTATCGCGATGATCTGCACCTTCGGTGACACGACCGACGTCACCTGGTGGCGAGAGCTGCACCTCCCCACGCGCGCGTTGATCGGTCGCGACGGACGGTTCCTTCCGGCGGACTTTTCCTCCCCAGAGTTCCCCTCCCTCGAGCCCGAGGTCGCCACGGCGCTCTACTCCAGGATCGAAGGGTCCACCATCAATCAGGCGCGCACCACGATCGTGGACGCCCTGCGCGACGCGGGGGCGTTGATCGGTGAACTTCGCGAGATCACCCACCCCGTCAAGTTCTACGAAAAGGGCGAGCGACCGCTGGAGATCGTCACCTCGCGTCAGTGGTTCGTCAAGACCCTGGAGCACCGCGCCGAACTGCTCGCGCGGGGCGATGAGTTGAAGTGGCACCCCGATTTCATGCGCCACCGCTACCGCTCGTGGGTAGAAGGGCTCAACGTCGATTGGAACATCTCGCGACAGCGCTTCTTCGGCGTGCCCTTCCCCGCGTGGTACCCCATCGACGAACACGGTGAGGTCGACTTCGACACCCCGATCCTCGCCGAGCTCGACCGCCTCCCGGTCGACCCCTCCAGCGACCTACCCCGCGGCTACGACGAATCCCAGCGCGA
>PLER01000108.1 GCA_003136495.1 Acidimicrobiaceae bacterium | reverse complement strand
GCCTTCCGGCGTGGGCATCTCAAAGGTGGGTTATGACTTCTCGGGATGGAATACAACGGCCAATGGGACTGGCTCAGAGTATTTGGGCGGGCAGTCGGTCGTTCTAAATTCGAATGAAACTCTTTACGCACAATGGACCATTGTCGCGACGTCTCAGCCTTCGCCACCCGCGCAGCAGCAGGTGTTTCAAGTTGCCTTTGAAGCGAACGGTGGGAGCGGTTCGCTCTCGCCGATGAGCGGTGTCGCTGGCGTTGCACTGACGCTGCCAAGTCCGACCAATTTGCTCAGACCGGGATACTCATTCACGTCGTGGAACACTGACGCCAACGGCACCGGAACTTCGTACGCGAGCGGAGCGAGTCTGACNNCTCACCTTGTACGCGCAGTGGAAAGCGACTCCCACTTCAGTCCTCTATGGCGACGTCGGCGTCTTTGATAAGAACTCGACGGGCCTCACGAAGACTCTCCAGCAACAGGTTGAGCAACTGGCTGCGACCATCAGAATGAAGAAGTTCACGAAGGTTGCCCTATATGGCTACACCGCTCAAACCGGCCTCCCTACTCTCGATGCTGCACTGAGCCACGATCGTGCACTGAGCGTTGCTCGCTATTTGCGTCTCGACCTTCGCCACCTTCACGTGCGTGGCGTCGATATCAGAGCGTCGGGTGAGGGTGCTATTTCGAGCAGCACCTCGTCCCTCTTTTCACGAGTCGAGGTATTCGTCAGTTGATGCGACCGTCGATGTGCTCGACACTTGGAGCCGGTGGAGGGATTTGAACCCCCGACCTGACGATTACAAATCGCCTGCGCTGCCAGACTGCGCCACACCGGCTTGGGACTCCTCAGGTTAGTGAATGATGTCAGCGCGCTCTAGAGTGAGTGCAATGAGCGACCCGACGTCTCCGTCACATGAGGCACACACTTCGGGTTCCCACTTTCAGCCGTCCCTCGGCGTCGTCCTCGTTATCGTCGTGCTTTTCGTAGCCGCAACCTTTCTCATGGTGCGCGCCGTCTCCCCCTCGACGGCCGCTACGGGAACGGCCACGACCACCACGACCTCAGGATCTACGACCCCGACGTCGGGAGCAATTGTCAAATCGAAAGTACGAGTACAAGTCGCCAACGGAACCGAGATCACCGGGCTCGCCGAGCACTTCACTCAGATCTTGATGACCCAGGACTGGGATACGTTGCCCCCGGGCAATGGACCACACGTGACGGCAACCACCATTTATTTCAACACTGGATTTCAAGCGGCGGCGATCGAGGTGGCGAGCGCCATTCACGTCTTGCGATCGGCGGTGCGTCCGCTCTACAAGTCAACGCCCGTCGCGGGCGCAGCCGGTGATGACGTCATCGTCATCCTGGGACCGAACTCCGGTATCAAGTAATCGAAGGGCTAGTCCGGCAGGTCGACCTTGTATCGCTCGAGGGCAGCGCGAAGGACGTCGACCGCCATCGGTCGCAGTTCTTCTAGTGGTCGATTGCGGTGTCGTCGAACGCCGAGGTCAACCTGCGCGAGGGCGCCGACGCCGAATTCATTCGCGCAGTCGATGAGCAACGCGATCTCCACGCTGTAGCCGGGCTCGAGGCCGATCGCCTCCAGCGCGCCACGTCGGGCGGCGGTCTCACCCGCGAGCGGTTGCCGGATCTCACCGAGACCGGGGAAGAGCAGCGAGAGGATGGGGCGCGCCGCTAGTTCGTTCACGCGGCCACCACCCGTCGGCATGTCGTGCAGCGGTCGTTCGTAGAAGCCTTTCACCAGTTGGGTGGACGGGCGCTCGAGGAGCGGNNCGAGTCCGGCGCTCATCGCGGCCCCTTTGCCACCCGGGCCATCGAGGGGTACGACGCGCGCGCCGTGGTGGTCCGCCACGGTCGCCGTGTCGTCACTCGAATGGTCGTTCACCACCACGAGTTCATCGACGAGCTCGTCGTGGACCATGACCGAATCGAGCACCGCGCCGATGGTGGTCGATTCGTTCTTGGCGGGCACGACCACCGCGACGGTGGTGGTGGCTTTCAAAGCCACGATCCGCTCGAGGTCGAAGACCTCGCGAGCGAGGGTCCAGGGGACGTCTCCGCTGTTCATGGGGTCGAGGTTATGGTCTCGACCTTCGCTCTTGACAATTCGACGTCGCGAGGTAAGAATTGACCCATCATCCAGAGCGACTGAGGGACGGCCCCGCAGACGTCGCGACAACCAGTGTGAGCCCAGGGAGTTTCCCTTCACACCAGGTGCCAAAGGCCGATCGATGAAGAGGGAGTTATGAGTTTCGTTACAGGTCTTATCTGTCGAGAGTGTGGTACCACCTACCCTGACGGTGCCCACTACGCGTGTGATTTCTGTTTTGGTCCGCTCGAGGTCGGCTACGACCTCGCCAGGGCCCAGGGCAAGATAACCCGAGCCTCGATCGCTGAGGGTCCGTCCTCGATCTGGCGCTACGCCGATCTGTTGCCCGATCCCGGTGAGTCGCCGGTTGACTTAGGCGCGGGCTGGACGCCGCTTCGTCGCGCCACCCGGCTCGCCGAGGTGCTCGGGCTTCGCGAACTGTGGCTCAAAGACGACACCCGCAATCCCACGGGGTCGTTCAAGGACCGTGTCGTGTCGGTCGCTCTCTCGAGCGCTCGCCGGCTCGGTTTCACGACGGCGGCCTGCGCATCGACGGGCAACCTTGCGACATCGGTCGCGGCCCACGCGGCGTCCATTGGCTGGCCGAGTGTCACGATCATCCCCGCCGACCTGGAGAAGTCCAAGATCGCCATGACCGCCATNNTGGTCGCCGAGCACCCCGACTGGGCCTTCGCGAACATCAACCTTCGCCCGTACTACGCCGAAGGCTCCAAGACGCTGGCCTTTGAGATCTGTGAACAACTCGGATGGCGCACGCCAGCTCAAGTTGTGGTGCCCATCGCCTCGGGGAGTCAGTTCACCAAGGTGGCCAAGGGCTTCCAGCAGTTCATCGACTTAGGACTCGTCGAGGGTGGTGCACCGGTGCTCTTCGGGGCCCAAGCCACGGGCTGTTCGCCGGTCGCGACCGCCTTTCGTGACGGCGCCTCGTTCATCACGCCTCAGCGGCCCAACACGGTCGCTCGCTCGCTGGCCATCGGCAACCCGGCCGACGGACCCTACGTGTTGGACGAACTGCGCGCGAAGGGTGGTGACTGTGGCTCGGTGCACGACGAGGAGATCCTCGAGTGCATCGAACTTCTCGCACGCACCGAGGGTGTCTTCGCCGAGACCGCCGGTGGCGTGACCATCGCGTCGTTGCGCCAGATGATCGCCAAGGGGACCCTCGACCCCGAGCAGTCGACGGTCGCCATCATCTCGGGCCACGGTCTCAAGACGCTCGACGCGATCGTTGACGTCGCGACGGTCTCGTCGACGATTAGCCCCTCACTCGAAGCCGCCGAAGAGGCGCTGCGCTTTCACCAACTGGTGGCGGCGTCGTGAGCGTCACGGTACGCCTACCGAGCCAACTTCGCGTCTTGGTCGGGGGGGCTGGCGAGGTGCCCGTAGAAGCCGGAACGGTGCGCGAAGCGATTGTCGCCGTCGACGTCGCGTATCCGGGCTTGGCATCGAGGGTGCTCGACGACGACGGCGCCCTACGCCGGTTCGTCAACGTGTTCGTCGCCGACGAGGACGTGCGATTCCTTGACGGCCTCGACACGGTGGTCGAAGCGGGCCAGACGGTCTCCCTGGTCCCGGCGGTCGCGGGCGGGTAAAACTCCGTTAGCACTCTCTCTCGGAGAGTGCTAATATTGCTTTGCACCAAAAAGGTGTCTCGCATAGGAGGATTTACCGTGGCGAAATTGATCGCTTTCGACGAAGAAGCCCGACGCTCCCTTGAGCGCGGTATGAATAAGCTCGCCGACGCCGTCCGCGTCACCCTTGGACCCAAGGGCCGCAACGTCGTGCTGGACAAGAAGTGGGGAGCGCCCACCATTACGAACGACGGCGTCTCCATCGCCAAGGACATCGACTTGGAGGACCCGTTCGAGAGAATTGGCGCCGAGTTGGTCAAAGAAGTCGCCAAGAAGACCGACGACGTGGCCGGTGACGGCACCACGACCGCGACCGTGCTCGCTTGGGCGATGGTCCGCGAGGGTCTGAAGAACGTGGCCGCCGGGGCGAACCCGATGTCACTGAAGAAGGGCATCGAGGCCGCCGTCGAGGCCGCCGTGGCGTCATTGCACGACCTCGCCAAGCCCGCCGACACCAAGGAGCAGATCGCCCAGGTGGCGTCCATCTCCGCGGCCGACAACGAGATCGGCCAGATGATCGCCGACGCCATCGACAAGGTTGGCAAGGACGGCGTCAT
>PLER01000015.1 GCA_003136495.1 Acidimicrobiaceae bacterium | reverse complement strand
TGCCAGAAGCAGATTCGTCAAAGCTGCCCCCAAGGTAGAGCTCGTGAGTGCTCGAAGGAGTCAGTGCGGGGTAGGCGAGCGTCGACGAGCTACCCCAGTTGTTATCAGCTTCACCGGTCTTGTCGATGTGCCATGTGGTTGCAGCCCCAGTCCCGTAGGTGAACTCTTGTGAACTGAGTTCAACCCAATCCGAGGCAACACTCGCGGTGTAGCTCACGGTGATTGTCGAATAACCCACCGTATTCACGGTGCCTATCCACAGTTCAGCGTCAACTCCGTTGTTGACGTTTCTCACCTTCTGCCACGTAGCCCCGCCGCCGGTCACTCCGGTGATGGTGGGAGCCCCGCCTACTTCCACGAAGAGCGCGATAAGGTCGCCGGCGCTGAGCGGATTGACGTTGAGTGTCGAGAGTCCGGTCGAGCTGGCACTGTTGATAGTCCCTACGGCGGTAATGGTGCCAGCCGTACCTCCGGCCGTGGTGGTCGCGCTCGTACGCTCGCCGTTGACGTTGTAGCCGTACGTGGTGACGGGCACCGAAGAGGGCGGGGGTGTACTACACGTGTTACTGGACTCGCTCGTCGGCACCGTCCAGCACAGCTCATCGTCAGAGTTATACCCAAAGTCCTTCGTGGTTCCCGCGTCTCGCCAGGCCCAGTTGATCTCGCCGTTGTTGGCGAGACCATACGCGTCGTCGTCGCCGGGCGTCGTCGTTGGCATGTTCGTCCCGTACTGGATCTGGTTATTGCCGTTATACGTCGTCCAGCCCGAGGCTGTACCGTTCAACGTCGAGACCGCTACGCGCTCGTTGCTGTCGTAACTCCACGTGTCGTTGATCGGACCGGTGGTGGAACTACACGAACTGCCCACCGTGAGCGACGTGAGGTTGCCATCGTTGTCGTGGTTATAACAACCCACGAGGCCGGTAGAGGACGGGTAGGTGATGGTACTCGGAGTTTCCGGCGTCCAGTCGCCGTAGCTGTACGTGGTCGAGTGGCCCAGCCAGTCGCTCACGCTCGCGAGCCGTCCGGCGCTGTCGTAGGTGTTGTCGACGATGGTATTGGTGCTCGACGGTATTCCCGGCGAAGTCAAGGTGCCGCAGTTCGAGTTCGTGCTCACCGGGTACGCGGTGCAAGCAACTTGGCCTGCGGCGTTATACAGGTATGACACCGTCTGCCCATTGCCGTTCGTGGTGCTCGTCAGCTCGCCGTTCGAATAGGAGTACGTCGTCGACACATCCCAGCGTTCCGGGTAAGCGGGGTCAGCCGTGTCGTCACTCATTAAAGTGCGCTCGCCCGCGTCGTTGTAGCCGTACTCGCTGACCCCCGAGATGCTCGGTGCCTCGCCGCACGGGTAGGCGAGCGAGGTTGGCTCCTTGGAGCAGAGTTCGCCGTTGGCGTTGTAAGTGTCAGAGATGGCGGTGCCGTCAGGGTTGAGCGTTGTTACTAGTCGACCGTCGGCGTCGAACGTGTAGTGGGTGGTCACCCCCGTCGGATTGGCTGTCGAGGTTTCCAGCGTGGGAAACGAGGAGTCCGCGTAACTGTTGCTCGTCGTGTTACCGCTGGGGTCGGTGACGCTCAGAACATTGTGCAGGGGGTCGTAGGTCGTTGAAGTGTCCCCAGAGACTACGTTGCACTGCGTGTCAGTCGTAACGCCGCCCGGTTCGGGATCAACGTCGCCCGTTACACAGGCATCACCCAAGTCGTTGTACGCGCTGTACTGCACCGCGGCGCTTGGGGCAACTTCGGTCGGGGAATCGGGGTAGGCCAGATCGGAGTAGTAGTAGGACGTGGTGTCGTTATTCGAGTCGGTTGATGTCGCGAGCGCGGTACTACCTGGCACGTAGGTAAAGGCGCTCGATCCGGCAAGATTGCCTGTACCGCACGTCGACGAGTTCGATGGCCACTCCCTCGTCTGCTCGTAGCACACACGATTATCGCCGTCGTAGGCGTAAAAGGTCGACGCGGCTGGAATCGCCTGCGCCTTGAGGGTGAGGTTATATGCGGGGTCGTAGGTGTAGTCGATAGCGCTCTGGCCCGGATAGGTCACGGTCATCGGCAGATTCGCAGCGGAGTAGGTCGCGAGCGTCGCGCTCGGATTCGAGGAGTTCTGCGGGCCCGAATGCCCTGAAGGCGGTATTGACCACAGAACATTACCCATGACGTCGTAGTCCGCGATCGTCATCTGGGGTGCGGCGGCGGCACTCGAATCGTTCGCGTCCAAAGTAGAAGAGTTGATGTCACCGTACGCGTCGTAAGAGAACGTGGTCGCCCCCGTTGGTGCGCCAACCGCCCCTTGGTCGGACGTTGAACTGCTGCTCGTGCACGAGGTCGCGGCCGGTGCGCTCGGAACATTGTTCACTGTTGGTGGCACTTCGAAGCAGAGCAGTCCGTTGTTCGCGTAATAGCCGTAGGACGTGGTGTTGCCGAGTGGGTCAGTTGAAGTGAGGACCTGACCATTGGTGTTGTAGGTATAAATGTAGGCACCCGCTGGCGGGCTGGATGCCGAGTTCGTCGACGATCCGGGATAACTCCACTTCAGTTCGTTGAGATTGCTACTTCCGACGTCGTTATAGGCCGAAGTCTGGATATCCCCATCGACGTTGGTCGTCGAGACGACGTTGCCCGAGGGGTCAGTGATGATGGTCGCGGTGGGGGCCACGTACGACGAGTTTTCCGCGACGTTCAACGTGTCGGGATAGGTGATGATCTCAGAAGTGTTCGCGACGCCGTCCCCGAAGTTCCAACCGTAGTTCCACGTCTCGTTGTCGAGGGGCGTGCCCGCACCGGCGCCCAACTCGCTCGACGTTTCCAGTCCGGCCGAGTACTGATCAGTCTCGATTGGCGCTGCGGTTGTTCCCGCACCAGTTGGCTGTGCGGGATAAGTGATCGTCGTTGTCTGGAAATCCCCCGCGCCCATGCACTGGTAGTACGAGGACGGCTCGTCGGGAGGCGGATCAGCCGAGCACTGCGCCGTATAGGCATACGCCGTCGTCGCGCCAGCACTGCTGGTCGTGCCCGTGCCGTCGACGAGGGACGTCACCATGCCGTCATCGCCCGAGGATCCGACCGTCGTGCCGTAGTTGATCGTTGTCGTATGAGCCGCGGGCGATGACGAGCTGTAGTCGGGATCCTCGATCTCGGTGAGGTCGCTGGAGAAGGGACTCGCCTGACCTGACCCGTAGACGTAGCTCCAGGTGCTCGACGGCGTCGTCGATGGAGAGGCGACATTGGGGCCAGGAACACTTACGCTCGTAAGGTTTCCGCTGGAGTCGTGAGTTAGCGAATAATGGTTTCCAGCGGGGTCAATGATCGTCGTGACCAGACCCGCGGCATTGAACTCTTCGACGAGATCGCGGGCGTCACTCGAGTAGGCAATCGTGCAGTACGACGCGCTCGTCGGACACTGTTGCGGCAGGGTGGCGTTTGACGCTGTTTTAGAGATACTGCCACCGGCCACGTTGTAAAGAAGGGTGATTTGACCAGGCGCCGAGCCGGACTCTGCAGCCAAACTTGAGGAGGAACTGAGGGCGCCCGTCCATGCAAAGTCTTGGAGGAGCTGACCACTTTGGGATTGGTACGTGAATGACGTGCCGTCGTTGTCACTTAGTTGGCCCCGGACACTCGCGTCCGCACACCACTGAAGGTCGGACCCAGCGAGGGTGTACTTGTTCGTCGTTGGGTAATCGCCGGTCGTCCCTTGATTCACTGGCTGGCACGACTGCGAGGTGCCGTTGTCGAGGGACTCGTTAAAGGAGACCTCGGAACCGTCGCCTTGGTCGATCGTCACGCTCGAGGTTGGGGTGTTTCCACTTTGGGGCGTGATGGAAGCCGAGAAGGTGGTACCCCACCCCCAGCCGAGTCCCCCGGACGGCGTGGTGAGACCGGAGCCCAGCTGATACTGGGCCAATTGGGCGTCGTAGTAGAGAGGAAAACTAAGGTCGGATCCGATGGCTGGCGCTTCAAAGAGGTCGTTTTCGACAGAGAAATCACCGGTGAGGGCGTCGACGTCGGTGCCTGAGTCGAGCGTGTTGGACGGTGGGGCCGTACCCGTCACGTCGGCTGCCTGGCACGTGAAACAACTGAGCGAGGGATTGGTATCACCGAAGAGATTCCCCGGGCCGTAGGGGGGAATCGACGAGGACGAGGTCAGATGCGCCACGACGCCGTCCTGCCACACGGGCGTCCCGCTGAGCGTATAGACCGTCAGTTCTCCGTTGTTGCCCAGCGCCATGTACGCCGGCGCGTTCTTCGAGCGATGATTGGATCTAACCGAGATCGAGCCATCGGCTTTCGTCGTAACGACGCGATCGATTCCCGAACTTGCGGTCACCGTCCACACCGAGTGACCCGCCCGCTCAATCGAAAGTCGCCCGCCGCTCAATACGTGCGCGCTGTAGGTGCCAGAGGGCGAGACCAGTTCCTCACCGACACGCAAGACCGCGCCCGCACCGAGTCGCGCGGCGTTTACGGACGCCGTCGCGCTCGCCGTGCTCACGACACCCACCCCAAAAGTTGACGCCAACACGACCAAGATCAGTGAGACGTACGAAAGTTTCTTCATTGCGCACCATCTCTCGCGCGCACCGGCGCAGGCACGGGGTAGCCCGGGGAGGCTGTTCCATTGGTACTTGCCACGGTGGAGGGCGACTTGCCGGTCCTCCCGATGAACAGACAGTCCGTCGCACTCGAACAACTCATCGCACTGACCTCGTCGAGACTCGGCTTCAAGGTCGAATCAACCGACCACGACGCTCCTCCATCCCCACTCACGGCGACCACCGCCGAGTCGCCCGCGGTCGATTCGCCCGACGCGTAACAACGAGTCCCGGCGCACGTTAGTGCGTACACGTCCGCCGTTCCCGGAGGCATGACTACCGGATTCCACGAGGCTCCACCGTCGCTCGTCTCAACCGCAAACGCGCTCGCCGAAGGATCTTGCGCCACGGCAGGATTCGGCCCGATCGCGACGCAGGTCGACGATGACGCGCATGAGACGAAACGCAAGACCCCCGTGCCACCATTGACCGGGCGGTTGGTCCATGTGGCCCCGCCATTGTTTGACACCAGAATCGATGCCCCGACCGCCACGCAGAAGATTGACGAGGGACAATCGACTGATCCGAGCGGTCCGAGGGATGCCGAGATAGTTGGCACACTCCACGTGTTGCCGCCGTTAGACGACACGAGGAGTTGACCCTGATAGGGACCGGTCGCGCCCGGCGAGACACCGACACTCACGCAGTGCTCGCTGCTCGCGCAACTCACCCCGAGCAGCGTGGTGTTGCTGGAGGGAATTGAGCGGGCGATCCAATTAGATCCGCCATCGCGGGTCACGGCGACCGCACCCGCTCCCACCGCCACGCAGTCGTTGGCGCTCGTACAGTTAAGCGCCTCCAAGTCCGGCAGGCCCGGCACCACAGTTCCAGAACTCCAACTCCCGCCGCTCGAGGTTGAATAACCGGCGACTCCGTGCAACGAGCCGTTCCCACCGACCGCCACACACTCTGAGGTGCTCACGCAGTCGACGGCGTTGTAGTTGCCCGATCCCCCTGCAGCGCCCCCCGGGGCGAGCACCACGGGCGTACTCGTCTCATTCGCGGGCACGTTCCAAGGCGCGATCGTTGTTGTGGTGGTGGTCGCAGCGTCACGTTGACCACGCGCCAGCCTCGAGTGTGACGTTGCGATTGCGATCCCACCCGCGACGCCGACAACGAGTAGCGACGTTAACGCGACGAGAAGGAGTTTCACGTTGCGATGTTGAGAAGTGGCGATGCGGCTCCGATTGCGCGTTGGTTTCTGTTCGTTCATCGTCGTTGACTTTTTGAAAGTGGAGCGAGTGCTTCAGTGTTCGACAGCGCGACGCTCCGTGCGAGAGGTCCGCGGACGTTCGGACCGCCTCCGCCCGTAATGGTGCACAGGTATCCACTTTCCGATCCCTGATCCGGACAGGTGTATCCGTAGGTGTAGTTGTAGTACTCGACTGACGCGCCGTAGCTGGGGTAGGTGCAGGTCGGCGAACCTGACGGTGGTGACCAACCGCTGGGACAGGTGTATGCGGTGCCCTCGGACGTGTAGAGCGTGCAGGTGGAGCTCGAAGCGTTCCAGGAACCGCCGTCGGCAGTGCACGCGGCTTTAGTGATGGACGCAGTCCGGAAGCAGCGACCGGTGTTGGGATTTGGGAGAGTCCAGCCCGACGGGCAACTCGGTGCGGAGTTCGCACTTTCGCTTTGAGAGGAGCACGTCGTCCCCGACAGTAGGCCGCCGGAAGGGCAGTAGTACACCGGCGTAATACTCGTCACTGCGTAGATCGCCGCGTACGTGGCGAAAAACGTGACCATTGTCACGTTCGACATTTCGGGTAGAAAACTCCCGTCGGAGGGCTTGGTGGCCGTCACGAGGCAGGTGCCCGCGGTCACGATAGTCAGCGTGGTTCCCGACACGAGACACCCCGTGGCGGTGCCGTTCGTCGCGGTGTAGCTCACGGTGCCCGAGCCCGATCCGCCTGTCGTTGACAGCGTGAGCGCCAAGTTGCCCGGACCAAAGGTCGTCGAAATCACCAGGGGCGACGTCGGGGCATTGAGAGTCGTCGACGCCATGGTGTAAGTGAACGACGAACTGGAAGCGGCGAAGTTGTGGTCACCCGAGTAGACCACCCACACGACATTGGCGCCCTGAACGAGGCTTGATGTTGTGCAACTCGAATAGCCCAGATCGATCACGCGCGCCGCACAGCCCGCCAAAGGCGTCGCACTAGCGAGCGTTGGTCCGAGAAGAAACTCGGTGGTCCCAGTTGTCCCCGAGGGCAACGTTGCAATAAGCGTTACGGGAGTGCCCACGTTTTGATATTGGTCGGACGGGTAGGCCGCAATAACCAAGGAACTGGACGTGGGGGTGAGGGTGGACGTGGTCTCTGACGCGGACGCTGAAGGACCATTACCTCCGGTGCTCGCGGCGGTGACGTAAAACGTCACCATCGTCGAGGCCGGAAGTCCGGGCACCGTGCACGACAGCGGCGACGTAGACCCGGACAGAGTGCAGGTACCGTCATTCGGGGTGGTCGTCACGACGAAGCCCAAAATCGTCACACCCGATACCGGCGAAGGCGCCGTCCACGACACCTTCACTCCTGCGAGGGTATTGGTCAACGACACCGCGGTGGGCGCATTCGGTGTCGCCGCACCAGCGACCGATAGAGAGAGGGCGGGCATGAGCACTGCAAGGAAAGCAACCAAGCTAACGAGACGACGCAGCATAACTTCCCAGCCCCCAAATTTTAAGTATGTGCAACTTGTAGAAAAGCAATTCTTGAATTTCGAAGGAATGAAATCGCGAATGCGACCAACACCCATATTTCCTGCTCAGCACCACTTTCTGACATCAACATTTCACGAACAGTGGCACTTCTTGCCCGCTGAAATCGGAACACTACTACCACAAGCGGCTGGCCATCGAGGGAGCGGTGAAAAATTGAGTCCGGCTCAGGGTTGGGTACTAGACCTGCCGATAAACACGAGATGAGTGAAGCGTTCTATGATCACTCGCCATGAGTGATGACGATCAGACGTCCGGCGACGAACCTCGCTCGCGAGCCGGGCTTCGACGCTACCTCCGCGCCATCCACCTCGAGTAGGTTTCTGTCCTCACCGTTAACACGGTGGCACTCGCGACCGGTCGCCATCTTTTGCCGGTGCTGGAGCTGTTAACTTCATCCCTCGCTCTACGGCGAACGCGACCTCGGCGTCGAGATTGGTTAGCCGGTAGCGTCCTCCCAACCTCAGCGCTACATCCATGGAAGAGCGCGTGCAGAAGCGCGCTTCATATATTGCCGCAGAGCGGTGTCGTTATTGCCTGTTTGTGATGATCGTCACGGTGTTCCTCGGCGCTCCTGAAATCTTGATTGTCACGTGGATCGAGATGCGGCCTTCGAGGAGTCTCACGGCTTCCCACGCCCTCTCTCTCGCCAGTACAGAATCGCCCATTGCGCACCCGGTGACCGTTATCGAAGCGCCGGGAATCAGCTTTGTCGCGAGAGCCAGCAATGATCTCCTCGCGCCCGCATTCAATTCGCTGCTCACCGAGGCAAACGAGACCGTCTCCGGCGCGGGTCTCGCCGGTGGCGTCCTCGTGAGTTTTACGGTGACTACGAAGACGGGGTCTGTTTCAAAGATCACCGTCACCGATCCCGCGCTCGTGGCGTTGCCGACGGGCGTGAGTCCACTCGAGGTCGCGACGTAAATCGGGTCTCCGACAACGATGGTTGAATCCGTGATCGCGATCGTGAGCGGTGTGGTCGATTCCGGCGATGTGCCTGAAGGCGTCTGCCACGTCACGGCCAAGGCCACGACGAAGGACTGTCCTGTGGGCACCTCCGACCCGAGGGCAGTGGAGTTCGTGACGGGGTACTCGCTCACGGTCGTCCCCGTGGGTAGTGCACCAGCGGGTACCGAGATCGTGACCGTGCCCCCGTTCATGGTGGAAACAATCGTTGTCGGCGCCACGGCCGATGCAGTGGCCGAGACCGGTGCCCCAAAATCGGCAGACGGTAGGGAATTGGGAGGCGGTGCGTTAGTTGGCCCCGTGGCTGGAGGAGGATTATTGCCACTTCCGCCTCCGCCGCCGCTACCACCACCACCGCCGCCGCTACTGCCGCCCACCGTTACCACGTTGGACGGCGACGTCGTATAATCGCTACCCGAATACGTGGCCTGCACCGTCACTCCCCCGACTTCTTCGGCCGCGATCGTGCACTCGGCGGCGTAGAGCCAACCACCATCGCGACTCGGTCCAAAGAACATCCACAACGACGAGGTGCATGTGCCGGGCGTCGCCGCACTGTCGGTCACCGTGATACTGCCGGTCGGAAAAACGTCGTTCGCAGCGTCGAGAGTGACCGAGTAGTTGTTACCAGTGTCGAATGGTACGGGATCGCCCGACAAGGTAATCGTCGCCGATTCCGTCATCGCGCTCGCTGGCGTTGAGATGAGGACCGCTCCTGCCCCGAGGACCACGAGGGATGACGTCACTCGAAGGACATAGTGCACGCTCCGCATCGACCTGCCCAGACGCACGCGCCACCTCAAGTTCGTCGTCACCAACCAGTGCGAGATTTCTAGCATCGAACACTTTCTCCGAAATTGAAACGAACTAGACCTTTGTCGTCGTCACCATAACCTTCGGAACCGACGATGTCGTGACGATCTTCACGGTCACGCGAACTGCGACTCTGCTCTCTAGGAATTCCGACACGATGAGCGCCCGTTTCTTCGCCAGTGACGAATTCCCATACGCGTAGCCAGTCACGGTGATGAACTCCCCTCTCTCAAGTTTCATCGCGAGGGCGCTGAGCAGCGTCTTCGCCTTCCCACTCAATGCGCTGTCATTACCTATGTACGTCACTTCCCGTGGGACGGGGACATTGGACGTGGGCGTCGAAGGAGACGAGGGTGGCGAAGGTGACGTCGAAGGGGGACTGGTANNGCCGCCGCCTCCGCCGCCGCCACTACTGCCCGTCGCAGGGAATGTGATCGTCGTTTGAGGTGATGAGATCGGCGCAAAACTGTTGTCTCCCGCCATAGTGGCCGTGACGAGACAAGTACCCGGAGCGGTCGCCGTCAGGGTCGACCCAACGATGGAGCAACCAGAGGCCGTACCGTCCACGACGGCGTAACTCGTCGCCGGGACGTTGAAGACCACCTCGGAAGTGTCCGATGCCTCGAAGATGTACCCCGAAGNNCGACAGCAGGAGGTACGCAATTGAGCCGCCACCACTCGCGGCGTAGGCGACGGTTCCCGCTGCATTGAAGTAAACGTTCCCCCCGAAGTCGACCATCGACGTGGTGACGGCGTCGGCGTTGAGGTTGATCACTTGTCCACCCGAGACGAACAGGTAGGTGCCGCTGGGGTCGATGGTGATCGTCCCGTACTCGCTGGTGGGAGAGTTGTTGACATCGATGGTGTCCGTCACAGTGTTGATCGAGGTTTGCACCACCGAGACGGTGCCGGGAGGGGGCGTGCCGGGACCGCTCCCCGATCCGTCGCCCAGGACGTAGACGGACTGACCAGAGGGACTCACGGCCACCGACGCGGCGTAGCCCCGCGGGGCTACGGTCACGGTCGCGGTCTCGGTGTCCGTCGCGAGGTTGATGACCGCGAGTTGGTTGATGAAGCACGCCACGTAGGCGAAGGTTCCGGCGGGACTGAGAGCAAACGCAACAGGGTCTCCCGGTGTGGTCACCTGCGAGACGTGGTCGTTGGACGTATTGACCACCGACACGGAGAGCACGTTTTCGGTGAGGATCACCGCTTGGTTCCCTGATGGTGTGAACATCACCTTCCGAGGATCACTGCCAACTGACAGCGTCGCCGTGACGGTGTTCGAGGCGAGGTTGATGACCGAGACGGAGCTGGACTGGGAGTTGGTGACGTACGCCAACGTGCCCGCTGGATTCACTGCGACGTCCGTGGGGGCGGTCCCGACGGGGATCACGGCGACGACCGCGTCCGTCAAGGTGTTCACCACCGAGACGTTGTTGCTGCCAAAGTTCGCCACGTAGACGTCGGTGCCCGCGGGGTTCTCCGCAATCGCGTAAGGCTCACTCGAATTTGAGAGCACGACATTGCCGGAAACGGCGTTCGATGACGTGTTGAGAATTGTCACCGAAGACGTCATGTCGCCCACGCCGTAGGCGTCGAGACCACCGACGTTGCCACCCGATGTGCCCAGCGCTAACGACGAGGTGCTTGCGCCATTGAAAGCGGGGCCCGCGGTCGTGGTGATCGTCAAGGGACTCTGCGGGTTGTTGGCCGGTGGCGCCGAGACCGACACTTCGTTCGATGACGCCGAGTACGTCCCGGTACCGTCACCATTGATGGCCGCGACCGCGAAGAGGTACGAACTGCCATTGATGAGGCCCGTTACGGTGCACTGCGTCGCCGTGCTCGTCTGCGACGAGGGGCAGGCATTCATCACGTTGAACTGCGTCGCCGTGCTGTCACTGCGGACGAGATAGCCCGTAATCGGACTCCCGTTGGATGACCCGGCGGCCCATTGCACCGTCGCCGAGGTTCCCGATACCGTCACCGACGTTATGGTCGGTGTGCCTGGGGCGACCGGCGACGGCGTGACCGCGTTCGATGCGCTGGACGGTGGTCCCGTGCCGAAGTCATTGATAGCGGCGACCGTGAAGGTGTAGTTGTCGCCATTGACCAGACCACTCACCGTGCACGACGTCGCCGTGCTCGTCGTCGATGCGGGACAAGCGTCCGTCGTGGTCAGCGACGTCGACACATTGAGAACCGACACGCTGTAACCAGTAAGAGCGCTTCCGCCGTCGTCCCCCGCACTCCAGTTGACCGTTGCCGACTCGTAGCCAGCGGTAGCGCTGGCGATAGTGGGTACGCCCGGCAGCGTGACTGAGGATGCGAAGGCCGGTTGTATCGTGTATGCGCCGTAGCCGTTGTCGATGATCACGGAGCCCACCGCCACGCACGAAGAGACGGACGCGCAACTGAGTGACGAGGGGATCGCGTTCGATTCGTTGTTCGCAAGTTCCACGTTCGCCGGCACCGACCACGTCCAGGCGTTTCCCGTCTCGGAGCCGAGCGAGTAGGTCTCGGTTCCGTAATCGTCGTCGCCCGCGGCGATGCACTGACCGACCGCGGGACAACTCACGCTCGTGTACGGGTTGTCGGGGTAGGGGCTGGCGGGAAAATCGGTCGAGGCCGACCACGTCCAGACGTTCCCTGATTCGGTACCGATGGAGTAGAGGCCTTGGGACTGGCGGCTCGTGCCCACCGCCACGCACGAGGTCGCACTCGCGCAACTCACCGCGGCGAACTGGCCCTGTCCGGAACTGTCCGCTGCCACTTGGACCTCTGCCGACCACGACCACACTCCGGCGGAGTCGGTACCCACCGAGTACACCGGGTGGTAGTTGGCGTCGTAGCCCACGGCGATGCAGGCGGTCGCGGTCGCGCAACTCATGCCATAAAGTGCGCCATTTGCGGATCCGTCGTTGGCAATCACGTCGCTGGTCGTCCACGACCAGGCGCCCGCGGAGTACGTCCCCGTCGAAGAGACACCTTCGTTATTGCTGTCGTACCCCACTGCTTCGCAGCTGGTTGTGCTCACACAGTCGACGGCGAAAAATCGTCCGTAACCAGATCCGTCGGGAAGCGTCTCCGTGGGGGTAGAGAACGACCAGGCGCCCCCGGAGTACGTACCGACGGAGTAGATAGCTTGGACGTCGTCGTAGCCCACCGCCACGCAGAGGGTCACGCTCGGGCAACTCACGGAGGTGAAGATGCCCGTGTCGGTGGTGTCGGGTGTGACTTTCACCATCGAACTCCACGACCACGTGCCGCCCGATTCGGTACCTGCCGAGTACGTGGCGAGACTGTTCCCGTCGTAACCGACCGCGAGGCACGACGTCGCACTCGGGCAACTCACCCCCGTGAACTCGCCTCCGGCGGCAGACCCATCAGGACCAGCCGTACCGAGGTCTCCAAGTGGGCTCACCGACGAAGAAGCAGAAGCGGGGAGCGTCGCAATCGTCCCGATCACAAGCGAAGTGATAAGCATCAGGGCGGCCATGCTCAACCGACGCAGCGAGCGTTCTGGTGGGCCAAGGCGGGAAATGCTTAACGAAGACCTCACACATCCCCCGATCACGTGCCGGAAAGTTACCACCGGCGCTCGTCGCCCCGCTAGGCGCGAGAGAAGTTTTGACAAGCACTCAGTTTTCGCGCCGGATTCGAAGTAGGGCATTACACATATCTAAAAGGGGGTTCCAAAAGCCATCTGTCGGAAATCACAATCAGGCGGTGACCACCCCGCGCGAGCGATTTCGTACCCTCGGTGCCCTCAGACCGCGCACGCAGAGTTTCCGTGCATCTCCACTCGAGGTGATGATTCACATAGGAGGAACTCCAGAGAGATCTCTTTCAGCTTTCTTGGCCAAAGACGCGAGTTCGATTCTCGTCGCCCACTCCAATCGTGCTTTCGGGCCAGAGCAATCTTCTTAACTACGTCGAGATTCCCGACATCTTCACGGTAATTACCGATACCTTCCGAACGGTGAGGGTCTACGCGTTGGCCACTAAATCACTTGTCGTTGCAAAGTCCGCCCAACGCCTATCAGCGAGAACAGCTCAGTGATCGAAATCAGAGTTACAGCGCAAGATGTAATCGCAGCGCTTCGTCGAGTTCCGCAAGTGCGTCGTTTGGTACGGCACCAACCCGACCTCCCACCCGCTCCACCGATACAGATCGAATCTGCTCCGCCTGAGCTTTTGAGTCCCGATCCAACCCACCCGCGCTCGCCTTCAGCAAGACCTGAAATGGGTAGACGGTCTCAACATTTGACGTAATCGGGACCACGGTGACGACACCGCGGCCGGGACGCTCCGCCGACACACTCGCGCCATCGTTGCTCACAATTACCGCGGGCCGGCGTTTGTTCGCCTCGGAACCACGAACAGGTTCAAGGTCGACTAAGCAAGTTTCGCCTCGGTGCACTAATTGAGAGCGCCGCTCACGGTCACGTCCCACACGTCTCCGTCGTCACGTTGAGTCCACTCGTTCCAGGCTTCTTCGTAATTCGGCCCAAGTTCAGACGCGCGTAACAACCGAACGGCCTTGTGCATTGCTGCCGACCTTGAAGATATGCCTCGAGCAGTTGCATAGGAGTCAAGGAACGCAACGTCGTCCTCGGGCAGGCTCACACTTAGTTTCACACTTCTATCTTGCTATGGGTAGTACACATTTGCTTCCCGAACTTGAAGACGTTTACCACGGCCCAATGGTCGTGATTGAGAGAACTGATTCCGGAGACTCGGACGAACCCTCATATCGAGCCCGAAGTTGGCGGTCAGATTACTTCTGGTCTTCATGTGGAACACCGAGCGATCGAGTAGTAGCAGCACTTAGAAGAAGTCGAGATCGCGGCTCACACGATGTTGGCGCTGAAGGCTTGAGTGGACTGACCGAGTGGCCATCATCTCCACAGAAGTCTGGCAACCGGTTCAGCTGCGGGCAAATCTGAGAAGATCATCCAGATCTCCTCGGTCCGCGAGGCGCAAGGCTCCCAAGTACTGGGCCCGCAGATTCTCGGTATTTAAACCGAGATGGAATCCCCACGTGAAGGACGTGCTTCCCATCGCTTTCGCAAGGTAGTCCGCATATATTCTTCCGTGCCTACCACTTCCGTTGGGAAACGCGTGTATCCAAACCAATCGATGGTGAAATCGAACGCCAACGTCATCCGGGTTGTCTCCGGAGTCAATCCATGTTCTAGCATCATCAGCAAGATTTCTGACTGCGGTGGAGATGTCTTTTGGGTCGATTCCAATATTGGTTTCCCGAACACGATATCTTCCGGCCCACTTCCAAACTTCGTCAAACATGGATTTGTGCAAACTCCGAAGGTAACTGTCGTCAAGTAATCGATCGATCGTTGGTGCCACTCCCCCGAGCGCGTCGGCGATGTTTCTCTGCTCCGCTTCAAACAACTCACCCCTAGTCGAAATAAAAGAAGGGATCAACCCTTCGGCATCTTCGAAACTGAGCTCCGTGTGGCCGTCACCGATCGGAAGAATCTCGAACGTCATCGATAGTCGTCAGTATTTGTCCAGAGTCCTCGTCGATCGATCAGCTTTTTCGAAATGTCCTCGATTTGAATCTCGGTGTCATCAGCCCCGACTTCTTGATCCTCGAGCCTGCTGTGATGAGATACGCGAGCCAGTCGAGTTTCCGCTTTACGACGTGCCTGGGACCTGACAGCTTCTTCGAGGTTGGTGCGCGGAATTAGTGCGTAGACCAATTGACAGTCGAGAGCTTCGCCGATTCGCCGTAATGTCTCGAGCTTGATGGTTTCTTGAACTTCACTGCTTTCGAATTCCCGAATGGCCTGATGGACTACTCCCATTCGAGCTGCCAGCTCCGTACTTGACATTCCTAGTGCTTCACGAATGGCTCGAATCCATCCTTTGTGTGGCCGAGGTTCTTTAGTTAGCGGTCGTAGTTGTGTAAATCGCTTATCTAGTTGGCGGCGTGCTTGAGTTCTATTTTCGGTAGGCATGTCTCAATTATGCTAGTTACAG
>PLER01000122.1:2502-3994 GCA_003136495.1 Acidimicrobiaceae bacterium | reverse complement strand
GGCTCGTACCAGATCAAGGACATGAAGGGCCTCCAGGGACCCGCGCCGGTCTTCGCCGCGATCTTCACGGTCGTCATGCTCGCCTCCATCGGCCTGCCGGGACTCTCGGGCTTCGTCAGTGAGTACCTGATCCTGATCGGCACCTTCGGCACCCACGCCTGGTGGGGCGCCGCGGCGACGCTCGGCGTCGTGGCGGCGGCGGCGTATCTGCTCTGGGCCTACCAGCGGGTCTTCCAGGGTAAGGCGAGCGGTCCCAACGCCGAGATCACCGACGCGAACGCGAGGGAGCGTTGGGTGCTCGTGCCCGTCGTGGTCTTGATCGTGGCCCTCGGCGTCTTCCCGCACCCGGTGTTGGACCGCATCTCGCCCTCGGTCAATCAGCTGATCCACCACGTCGCGCCCGCGGGGGTGAACAAGTGAGTGGCCTGGTCATCCCCTCGATCCACTACCTCGCGATCCTCCCGGTACTGATCTTCTTTGGCGCGTCGTTGTTGTTGTTGGTCGTGAGTGCGCTCGTCGATACCAAGGTCACGATCTACTTCGCCACCGCCATCACCTCTTTGACCGCCATCGCGACGTTGGTCGTCTCCTTCTTCCAGTGGTCCTACGTCGCCGACCACGGGGCGACCACGACGGTCGCTCACGCGGTCGTGCTCGACGGCTTCGCGGTCGTGGGCACCGTCGTCGTCGCGGTCGGCGTACTGCTCTCCGGGCTGGTGGCCCACGACTGGGCGAAACGTGAACGCATCGCCGGGGCGGACTTTCACATCCTGGCGCTCGCCTCCTCCGCGGGCGCGCTGCTCATGGTCTCGGCGAATGACCTGATCGTCATCTTCTTGGGGTTGGAGATCCTCTCGATCGGCCTCTACGTGTTGGTCGGATTCGATCGCCACCGCGTGACCTCGGCCGAAGCGTCGCTGAAGTACTTCCTCCTCGGCGGGTTCGCCTCGGCGATCTTCATCTACGGCGCGGCCCTGGTGTACGGCGCCACGGGTTCGACGAACTTGGGATCGATCGCCTACTTCCTCTCCAATAACGTCGTACTCCACCCGGGGCTGCTCTACGCCGGTGGGGCGCTGTTGCTGATCGGCTTCGCCTTCAAGGTCGCCGCGGTGCCCTTCCACCTCTGGTCGCCCGACGTGTACGAGGGCGCCCCGACGCCGGTGACCGGGTTCATGGCCTCGGTCGTCAAGGTCGGCGCGTTCGCCGCGCTGTTGCGCGTGTTGATCTCGGCCCTCGGGACACAACTCGACACCTGGCGACCGATCCTCTTCGTGATGATCATCGCGACGTGCGTCGTCGGGGCCGTCGTCGCCCTCGTCCAGCGCAACGTCAAGCGACTGCTCGCGTACTCCTCGATCAACCAGGCCGGCTTCATGTTGTTAGGCGTCTGGTCGGGCAGCGCACGCGGCGTCGCCGCGACGCTCTTCTACGTGCTCTCCTACGCGCCGGTCGTGATCGCGACCTTCGCGGTCGTGACGTTGGTGGGGGG
>PLER01000122.1:0-2408 GCA_003136495.1 Acidimicrobiaceae bacterium | reverse complement strand
CTGGTGGCGATCGTGTCGGCCGCGATTGCGGCGTACTTCTACCTGCGCTGGGCCATGTGGCTCTACGCGGACGATGACGTCGAGGCGACCCGCGTCGCGGTGCCGACGTCGACCGGCGTGGTGATCGGCGTCGGGGTCGTGGTGGCGATCCTCTTCGGCCTCTGGCCGGGCCCGCTCGTCGCCTGGTGTCAGCACGCGACGCTGCTCTTCTTGCCGTGAGCCGCGTCGCGGTCGTCACCTCGCTCGGGGTGGAGGACCCCGATCACGAACTGCTCTTCTCCGCGCTACGCGACGCCAACCTCCATCCCGAACTCACGGTGTGGGACGATCCTTCGGTCGAATGGAACCACTTCGACCTGGTGGTCATCCGCTCGACCTGGGACTACACCGCGCGACGGAGTGACTTTCTCGCGTGGGCGAAGGGCGTACGCCACCTCTTCAATCCCTTCAACGTCATCGAGTACTCGACCGACAAGCACTACTTGNNGGCAAGAAGCCACGCTTCTTCGACGGCGACTTCGTGGTGAAGCCTTCCGTGGGGGCGGGCTCGATGGACGTCGCGCGCTACGGTCCCACGGAGCACGAGGCGGCGCTCGTCCACGTGCGGGCGCTGCACGCGACGGGTCGCGACGTGGTGATACAGCCCTACGTCGAATCGGTCGACTCGCTCGGCGAGCGCGCGCTGATCTTCATCGACGGGGCGTTCTCTCACGCCATGACCAAGGGCGCAATGTTGAACGTCACCGAGTTGGACCGCAGTCGCCTCTACCGACGAGAGCGAATGTCCGTGGCCGTGGGAGAGAGTGACGCCATCACCTTCGCAGAGCACGTGCTCGAGGTGAAGGGATTTTCCCACCTGCTCTACGCCCGTGTTGACCTGGTCGCGACGAAGGCGGGCTGGGAAGTGATGGAGCTTGAACTCGTGGAGCCGTCGCTGTTCCTGACCTTCGAGCCCGCAGCCGCGACGCGACTGGCCGAGGCGATCGCCCGCCGCGCGACGTAACTTCGGTCTCTCGGTGCTGTGGTTCGCCGATGACCTACGCGGGCACTTCGACGAGCAGCCCGAGTCGGCGCGCCGCCTCGGCCATTCGGAGGTCGTACGTGATGAGGGAACGAAGCTCCGAACCGACAATTCGTGCTGCGGCGAGATGCACGGCGTCGAGGCTGCGCAGCCGGGTGTCGGGCGACAACGTTGCGGCCTCATCGAGCGCGGTTGCGTCCAGCGCGATCTGATCGAGACGCGAGAGTTGGTCGCGAGCGAGCTGAATCGCTTCGCTCCCACCACCTAAGACCGCTCGGACGACTTCAACGCGCGAGAGTGCGCTGGTGACAAAGCTGTCATCTCGATACCGGCGCAGGTAGCGACGCAGCGCGCGAGATTCTTGTTCGACGTGAATCAACTTGACCAGTGCCGAGGAGTCGAGATAGATCTTCACCGCTCGTCATCTCGTAGAGCCTCGAGCTCCGCCGATGCCGCGATACCGAAATCTCGCGGGGACTCGTCAAGGATGCTGCCCTGGTTGGTCGCCACTATGACTCGACCGCTCGCTATCAGGTCGTCCCAGTGGTTTTGGTTCGTGGGAACCAACAGCGCGACAGGTCGCCCACGATCGGTCACTTCAATGGTTTCGCCGGTCGCGACTCGAGCCAGGTACCGACTCGCGTGTTGACGGAGCTCTCGTATGCCAATGCGCTCCATGTGCTACATCGTAGCACATTAGGCGATGTTCTGCGGTGGCGCTGCCGTTCACGCTCAAGCCCAAAGGTCGCGACGTCGTGGGTGGTCCATCGACGATCAATCCGGGCGTCAACGAATCGCTGTTGCGTCTCCTAGGAGGTTCGCGCGAATCACTGACCGCACGACGTCGTCGCTGAACCGCGCCGTGGAGGCGACGACGCGCGCGGCTACCCCGTTAACCTGCGAGGACCCGAAAGGAAGTGCTTATGGAATCGACGATCTTGCCAGGGGGAACGTACACGCTGGCCAACGACCTCACGGTCACCCGCGTTGGCTACGGTGCGATGCAGTTATCGGGTCCGGGCATCTTCGGTCCACCCGAGGACTACGACGGCGCCCTGGCCGTGTTGAGTGAAGTCGTCGAGTTCGGCATCAACCATATCGACACCAGCGACTTCTACGGGCCCTACGTGACCAATCAACTGATCAAAGAAGCGCTCTTCCCCTACCCCGAGGACCTGCGCATCTTCACCAAGGTCGGCGCGCGACGTGACGCCGAGGGTGGGTGGCCGCACGCGCGCACGCCTGAGGAACTACGCAGTGCGGTGCACGAGAACCTCGATCACCTGGGACTCGAAGCAATGGACGTCGTCAACCTTCGTTGGGGCGGCCTCAGTGAACCGACGCTCGATTCCATTGCCGAACCCTTCGCCGTACTTGCGGATCTCCA
>PLER01000012.1 GCA_003136495.1 Acidimicrobiaceae bacterium | reverse complement strand
GCGCCGATAAGCGGGAGATCTAGATGTATTGACCACGAACGTTGTTAACAGGCGTTCGCTGACGGGATGAGTCCCTGGGAGCAAAGTGGAGATGTTCAGAAACCACTAACTCCCAGGAGACTCGAATGCACGCTAACGCTCGTCTAACCCCGATTGGCCGATTGACCTTGGTCATGCGAATTGAAGGTGGTCGACCCGTCGCCCACGTCGCTGATGAGATGGGCATCTCTCGTCCCACCGCCTACAAGTGGTGGCGGCGCTGGCGCGAAGAGGGCGAGCTCGGACTCGTCGATCGCTCCAGTCGAGCGCACCACTGCCCCCACCAGACCTCGCCGGAGATCGAAGCGCAGATCGCCGAACTGCGTCAGACTCTCAAACTCGGTCCCGCGCGCATTGGTTATCGCCTCGGTGTGGCGCCCTCAACGGTCCATCGGGTGCTCTGTCGTCGCGGGCTCAACCGCTTGAAGTGGATGGACCGGCCCACGGGTCGCGTGATCCGCCGTTACGAGCGGGCCCACGCCGGCGACCTGGTCCACATTGACGTGAAGAAACTGGGCCGCATCCCCGAAGGAGGGGGCTGGAAGGTCCTCGGTCGCGGCGACGGCAAGCGCAATAGCGACCGCCTCACCCGCGGTGGTCCACGTCGCACTGGCTACGGTTTCATCCATTCCGCCGTCGACGACCACAGTCGTCTCGCCTACTCCGAGATCCTCTCGGACGAAATGAAAGAGACCGCCGCCAGTTTCTGGCTCCGAGCGAAAGCCTGGTTCGAAGTTCGAGGGGTGACGATCACAGAAATCATGACTGACAATGGTTCGTGTTATCGCAGCCACTACTTCGCCGAGAACCTCGGTGACGTCATCCATCGCAAGACTCGTCCCTATCGACCTCAGACCAACGGCAAAGTTGAGCGCTTCAACCGAACCATGCTTGAGGAGTGGGCCTACGTGCGCCCCTACGAAACCGAAGCCGAGCGCGTCCAAGCATTCGAAGGCTTCTTGCACCTCTACAATCACCATCGAGGCCACACCGCTCTCGGGGGCAAACCACCGATCAGTCGTGTTAATGAACTACGTGGTCAATACACCTAGCTGTCAGCACTTCGAGGGCCTCTCTTGCTCCACTGGTTGGCGAGATGAGGTTCAGGCCGCGGTAGAGCTTGATGATGCTCGCTCTATCGACGACTCCAGTTCTAACCAGGTCGCAGTGAGCGGATTGGATTGCGGCCTCGATCTGGAACCGACCGACCGGCTTGCCCAGTTCGTACGCGCGGCGCAGGTACAACTCGCCCTCCGCAATGAGACCGCGGTCCCAGAGTGTCGTGTCCTGTTGGTCGAGGGGCGGCCAGGGTGAACTCATTCGTGCCGGAGCTCGAGACTGAGCAAGCGTGACTAAAGCAGCGAGTCCCCAGGCTTCTGGTTCGCTGACGAGCAAATTCGCCGTCAAGACCGCGAGATAACGGGCTTCGTCGGCAATCGAGTCTTGGATGCGCTCGTGTTGGTCAAGCCAGTCGATCGCGTAGGCACCGTAGATCGCTTCGAGTACCGCGGGTAAGCGCGCGGGCATGTCCCCGATTGTCGGCACTCGAAACGGAATGCCCGTATCGCGGATACGCCGCTTCGCTCGGACCAGTCGTTGCGCCATCGCGGGGGGCTCCATCGCGAACGCGTTCGCGATACGCGCCGCGTCGAATCCAAGCACGACTTGCAGCATGAGCGGAGTTCGAACCTCGGGATCAATTGCCGGGTGAGCGCACGCGAACAGTAACTCGAGACGCTTATCGGGAATTGCGTCGAAATCGTGTTCAGCCAGAGTTGCCGCGACGTCGTCCACAAGTGTCGCCGTCGTGCGAAATCGTGCGGAACCGAATGCATCGCGAATGCGGTTGCGACCCACGGTCAAAAGCCATCCCTCAGGATTGAGAGGGACGCCGGTCGACGGCCATGTTCGCAAGGCTCGCTCAAACGCGTCGGCGAGCGCGTCTTCGGCCAGCGAAATGTCTCTCGTTGACGCTGCGAGCAACGCCACCAACCGACCGTACGACGCACGGACTGCATGTTCGACGGCGGCGTTTGGTCCGATGTTCGTCACTTGACGGACTGGGAGCCTTGCCATGTGCCATCGACGTATCGTGTAGCGGTGGGACGGATTTCGACATGGCCCCACGCGGCGGATGGTGCTCGCGCCGCCCACTCGGTGGCGGCGTCTAAGTCGGGAACATCGATGACGAACGTGCCGCCAAGTTGCTCCTTCGTATCGGCGAATGGACCGTCGTGGATGACGAGCTCCCCAGTTGCGAGTGTGACCGTAGTCGTGAGATTCGACTGCTGTAGGACCTCGGCACTCACGAGCGCGCCCGCGTCTTCGAGTGCTTGCGCGTAGACCTGGAATGCGCGCATCCCCTCGGCCAATGCTTCCGGATCAAGATCTCCGGGGGTTGGCTCGGGGTAGTGGAGTAAGAGGGTGTATCGCACGAGGTTCGTCCCTTCGGGTTTAGTAATAATCCTTCCACTTCCATGACGAATGAACCAAGGCAAAATCGACATGCTTTTGTGTCCCGTCAACCGCGCTAATGCCTACGCCTGCGGACGTACGCCGCGGGGCCGATGTGTCGCGAGGTCGGGCTCGTTACGGTGAGTGAGATGGAAGATGATCCGCGCTTACCGCTCCTGCGAGGGATGTTCGCTCGGTTGTCGACTCGCGAGTGGGTCGCCCTCGACGTCGCGGTAGCGACCGTTGCCGCAGCGGGGTTGCTCACCGCGATCGCGCTCGGAGGAACTTTTCGCCTTTCGGGAGCGGGATGGGGCGCTCTCCGTTACGGCGCGATCGCAGTGACGGCGGCGGCGCTTCCGTTCCGTCGCAGCGTTCCGACTGGCGCCTTAGTAGCGATGATGGTTGGTTCGGCGATAGCGGTCGCGTTACAAGCTCCTCCGCAAATGATCGGCTTGGCGGCACTGGGTCTCTATTCGGTGGCGTCATCGTCATCGACGAGATTCTCTCAAGTCGCTCTCGCGGTCGTGGCGGTCGTGGCGACGTCGGCCGCGTGGGTCGGCTCCGGGCACCATTTGGCCAGCAGCGAGCTCGCGACTGCTCTCTCGGTACTGGCTGCGTGGCTAGCCGGTGAGAACACTCGTAGTCGAAGGATTTACGGGGCCGAGGTGGCGCAGCGGAACGCGGAGCGAGAAATGGAGCGTGAGGAGCGTTCGCGACGAGCAGTGGCCGAGGAGAGGATCGTCATTGCCAGGGAACTGCACGATATCGTCGCGCACGCCATGAGCGTGATCACGGTGCGCGCCGGTGTGGCTCGCTTCGTTGTGAACGAGCAGCCAGAGGAGGCGACCAAGGCGCTGGGAATCATCGAGACGACCGCCCGACGGGCGCTGGAAGAAATGCGGTTATTGGTCGGAGTTTTACGCAACGACGAGGTCGACCAGGGAGAGTTAGATCCGGCCCCTGGACTCGCCTCGATTGGCGACCTCATCGATCAGGCGGGTCACGCGGGAGTGAAAGTGACAGTGGAGATGGTCGGCGAGACACGTGTCTTGCCGAGCGGCGCCGACCTGTCTCTCTACCGGATCGTTCAGGAGGCGCTGACGAACGTGGTGCGACACGCCGGGCAGACAAGCGCCCGTGTGCGCATTGAGTACCGGTTCGACGAGATCGTGGTCGAGGTCACCGACGAGGGCGGCCGCCAGTGGAACCCACCGCAGGTGGACCTGTCCTCAGGTGGTCACGGACTTATCGGGATGCGAGAGCGCGTCGCGCTCTACGGCGGTGTGCTCAGTGTCGGCCCACGGGGTCGAGGCTTTGAGGTCCGCGCATCGCTGCCGATCGCTGCGGTCGACTCGTGAGGGTGACATCGTGATCAAAGTCGCCGTTGCCGACGACCAGGCACTCGTACGTGGGGGATTCAAGGTGTTGGTCGACGCCGCCGAGGACATGGAAGTGGTGGGTGAAGCGGCCAATGGTGCCGAGGCCGTGGAGTTGGTGGCTCGTTTTCACCCCGACGTGGTCCTCATGGACATCCGCATGCCGGTGCTCGACGGCATCGAAGCGACGCGTCAGATCACGAGCGGCCCCGACGGCGCAGCGACCAAGGTGTTGATTCTGACGACCTTCGATCTTGACGAGTACGTCTACGGCGCGCTGCGTGCGGGTGCCAGCGGTTTTCTGCTCAAAGACACCCTTCCCGAGGAGTTGCTGGCGGGCATACGCACCTTGGCTGCGGGCGAAGCGCTCCTCGCGCCGAGTGTGACGCGCCGGCTCATCGCCGAGTTCGTGCGGCGTCCGGACGGCTCCCCGACGCCGGTGCCCGTCGAGCTCAAGGGTCTCACGCAACGAGAACTGGAGGTCCTCGTCGAAGTCAGTCGAGGGCTCTCCAATGCCGACATCGCTGCGCAATTGCACATCAGCGCCGCCACCGCCAAGACCCATGTCAGTCGGCTCTTGATGAAGCTGCACGCCCACGACCGAGCTCAGCTCGTGGTCGCCGCCTACGAGTCCCACCTCATCACACCGACTTGAACGCGGGTGCCGGAGCTAGGCCCCGAGACGTAGGGGATGCCACGTCCGCCTCGGGCCTACATCGCTCGGGTGAGGGAAAATCGAGTCGCTAGGCCGATGACGCGCGCAGTGGCGTCGTCGATGCTGGTACTTGACGGGAAATCCATCGTGGATACCCCGAAAGGAGACGAATCATGCCTACTGATTCCCCGGCTATCGAGGTTCGCGAACTTGCCAAGCGTTACGGCAAGAAGATCGCCGTTAACAACCTCACCTTTGATGTCCACCCAGGGCAGGTCACCGGATTCCTCGGTCCAAACGGGGCGGGCAAGTCAACGACGTTGCGAATGATTCTCGGCCTCGACGCGCCGACGACCGGAACGGCACTGATCCACGGTCGACCTTTCGCCGCTCATCATCGACCCCTCTTCGAAGTCGGGGC
>PLER01000042.1 GCA_003136495.1 Acidimicrobiaceae bacterium | reverse complement strand
CGCGAGTTGCTTGACGATTTCACTGCGCATTCCGACGTTTTCGGACACTCAGTCCGGGGTTTTCGGACACCTCGCGGTGCGGTCGGAGGTCGCGAAGCGACCGACGTGTGTGTGAGTCGTTGATTCCCTAACTCACCTCCTTTCGTGTCATCGTAGGACAACCTCGATTCGGTCAATTGAGATGGCCGTCGTTGGACGGTTTCCCCTGGTCGATGTGTTGAGCTTCACCATTGGTGCGGACGCACCGTCGTCTCTAAAGGCAACACAGAGCGTCTTCACGTCGGTGATTGTCTCGTTCGAGGGGCGGTGGTATCGCTGCGACGTCGAGAGGCTCCCGTGAGTTCGATTCGGTGCGTTCGTTGCAGTAGTCGGTCCATGATGGCGTCAGCGATCGTGGCGTCGCCCAGTCCCTCGTGCCAGTGATCGATGGGCAGCTGCGAGGTCGCGATGATGGAACGTCCTCGACGGTCCTCGACGACTTCCAAGAGGTCGGCCGCTTGATCGTCACTGAGTGGTCGCAGCAAGAGGTCGTCGAGAATGACGATGTCGGTGCGCGCGAGCGCGGACATCACGCGAGCCAGTCGCCCGTCGGCCCGGGCGACGCTGAGGTCGTCGAGCAGTCTGGGCACGCGCACGTAGAGCGCGCTGTGTCCGTGGCGGATGGCATCATTGGCCAACGCGCAGGCAATGAACGTCTTGCCGACGCCCGTCGGTCCGACGATCATCACGCCGTGGTGGTTGTCCACCCAGGGTGAGTTGACCAACGACAAGAACGCCGTCTTGTCGAGCCCGCGGGTCTTCGTGAAGTCGACGTCCTCGACGACCGCGGGACTGCGCAACTTGGCCGCCTTCAAGACCCGCTCTCGTCGACGGTTCTGACGCTGCAAGAGTTCCGCGTCGACCAGCAGCCCGAGACGCTCTTCGAAACTCAGCCCCGAGTAGTCGGGGTGCTCTCGTTGTTGGGCGAGACCCGCGGCCATGGCCGGCAGGCGCAGGCTCTTGAGTCCTTCGACGGTGGTGTGGTTGAGCACAGTGTTCTCCTTATTGGTAGTAGTTGGGACCACGGATGTTTCGATGCGCGACGTGGGTCCGTGGTGACGTCGCGCGCAGTGGACGCTGCTCGAGCCCGTGGGCGAGCATCGACTCGACCGACTTATAGGAGAAGGACTTGAGCACGAGCGCTCGCTCACAGGCCGCCTCCAGTCGCTCCGGTGAGTATTTCTTCGCGAGGCGCATCACGCCCAAGGCCGAGCGGAACCCCTGCTCGGGGTGGGGTCGACTCGCCAGCAACGCCTCGATGAAGGCCGCGGTTGAGGGACCGTTCATCTGCGCCCAGCTAACGATGCGCCCGGGCGTCCACTCGAGGTAGCGGCGGTGCGAATCGGGCATGTGGGCGGAGTCGGTGACGTGACGGCCCTGTAAATAGCTGCGCAGGTGCGACGCCACGCGGCGATGTTGGGAGAACACCTCGACGACGCTGGAGGTGAGTCGCACCTCGACGATCTGGCCGGCCAGTTGGTAGGGAACGGAGTAGTAGTGACGTTCAACCTCAACGTGATAGTCAATGTTGACCTTGGCGAGGCGCCAGGTGGCGAACTCGTAACGCTGCGCGGGCAAGGGTCGAAGGGCTGGTTGGTCGAGCGCTTTGAAGAGCGAGGCGCGTGAACCTTGGATCTTCTTAAAGGGCTTGGTGTTGAGGCGCTCGACTAGTTCGGCGATTACCTCATTGAGCTCCGCTAAGGACGTGAAGCGGCGGTGCCGTAACACGGCGATGATCCAGCGCTCGGCCAGCAGCACGCCGGCTTCGACCTTGGCCTTGTCGCGAGGCTTGTAGGGGCGCGCGGGGATCAGGGCGGTTCCGTAGTGGGTGGCGAGCTCTTGGTAGGTGGCGTTGAGGTCGGGCTCGTAGCGATGGGACGTCGTGACGGCGCTGCGCAGATTGTCGCTGACCACGATCTCGGGCACGCCGCCGAAGAACTCGAAGGCGGCAACGTGCGCCCCCACCCAGTGGATGAGCTCTTGGGAACGCAGCGCCTCGGCAAAGAGGTAGGAAGAGGCGCCCAAGACCGCGACGAAGAGTTCGGCCTTGAAGGAGATCTCTAAGGTCTGCGCATCGTAGATCGGGATCGTGAGACCGGGGAAGTCGACGAACATCTTCTCTGCGGCCTTGTGGTCTTGGCGCATGACGACGTCGCGGCGACGTCGCCAGTCTCGGTAACGCTGGCAGAACTGGGAGTAGCCGTAACCGTCGGGGTGGAGTTCGCGATATTCGAACCAGAGGAGCTGCAGCGTCACGCCCTTTCTCGTGAGCTCCTTCTTCATGACCTCGAAGTCGGGCTGGGGGTAGGCGGAGCGCACCGTCGCCACGTCGGGAAAGAGACGACGCTCGAGAGCGTCGTCGTCCATCTCTTCGAGCAGTGGCCAACTGAGTCCGGCGACCCTCGCACGAATCAGGTAGTCAGCGACCGTCGAGCGGGCCATGGCGAGCGACGACGCGGTGTCGCGGACGCTTAATTTCTCACTGAAGTGCAGTCGAAGAACGTTGCGGATCTGACGCATGGTTGTATGGGGACGGGGCATCGGTGACTCCTCTGATCGTGGTAGATCAAAGAAGCGTTATCGGTGCCCCTTCACTCACACAAACGTCAGTCGACGCGCCCCCTCGGGTGTCCGAAAACCCCGGAATGGGTGTCCGGATTCAATCGGAATGGGTGTCCGGAAACCCCCGGAATCCGCATTTGTACTTCGCTCAGGCGTCAT
>PLER01000101.1:6542-6676 GCA_003136495.1 Acidimicrobiaceae bacterium | reverse complement strand
AGTCCTTCTGAACAGGTGAACGGAACCTTCACCTGGGAGTACCCGAACTTGCCCACGACCTTGAGTTCACAGTGGGTCCTCGGCACCGACAACGTGATCCTGACCGGCGCTCTCAAGACCTTCCAGAGTCAATC
>PLER01000101.1:2525-6511 GCA_003136495.1 Acidimicrobiaceae bacterium | reverse complement strand
GTGCCCACGGAGTTGGGCACCTTCGCGGTCTACGAGCGTTTCGTCTCCACCACCATGTCCGGCGTCAACCCCGACGGCACGGTCTACCACGACCCCGACATCCCGTGGGTCTCCTACTTCAACGGTGGCGACGCGTTACACGGTTTCATCCGCTCGCAGTACGGGTTCCCCCAGAGCCTCGGCTGCGTGGAGATGCCCTTCGCCGCGGCGAAGACCACCTTTCCCTACACGCCCATCGGCACCCTCGTCACCGTCCGCGCCTAGTCCTCTTCCACTTCCGGACCGAACGCGTGGCGACCACGTTGGGTGACGACCTCGAGTCCGCGCTCGCCTAACTCGCCCGCGGTACCGACGGACGTTCGCCCGAAGCGACGACGCACCTCATCGACGGCGTCGCGCAACGCCTCGTTGCTCACCTGGTGCTCGCGCGAGCGTATGGCCGCGCGGTCCTTCGCGTCGAGTGACGCGTCCTCCAGTCCGAAACTGAGTTGCAGGTGGTTCTCCGCGCGCTCTAAGAAGTTCGACGCGTGCAGGCCGAGCAACCGCACCGAGCGCGCGAGGTCGACCGACTGGATGAGCGCGTCGCCGATCGCCTCGATGGCGTACTCGTCGTCCACGCCGAAGGGCAACGTCTGAGCGCGCGAGACGCTCGTGAGGTCGTCGAATCGCACCACGATGGAAATCGTCCGCGCGACGCGGTCCTTGTCCCGCAGCGCCCTCGCCACCACCGCGGCGTGGTTCTTTATCGCTCGGCGAACTTCCTCTATCCCGGTGAGCGAGCGAGCGAACGTCTCGTCGTGGCCCACTGACTTAAGGACCCGGTCCGACACCACCTCGCGGTAGTCCTCCCCCTGGGCGTAGGCCGCGAGGGCCGCCGCCATGGAGGGTCCGACGTGGGCCGCNNCCCCAGAGCGCGCGTACCGGCAACGTGGCGAGCCACTGCGCTTCCTGCTCGGGACTCACCCAGAAGACCCCCGCACCGTCGATCAGACCGCCGGCCTCGACGCGCGGTTTGGAGGCCTTGGAAGCGAGTTTCGCGAAGAGCTTGTTGCGCCCGAGACCGACGCCCGAGCGCAACTGCAACTCGTCGCTGATACGCGCGCGCAGCGCGGCGCCGGCCTCCAGGGGTCGCACNNATCTCGTGGAAGCGACGCGAGTACTCCTCGTACCGGTCGAAACGCCCCGGCAGGATCACCAGCGCCGGACAACGCCGTCGCGCGATGACCGTGGGCATGGCGCTGCGCACGCCGTAACGCCGGGCCTCGTAACTGGCGCTCGCGATCACCCCTCGATCACCTCCGCCGCCGACGGCGACGGGCTTGCCCCGGAGCGTGGGATCATCGAGGATCTCCACGGACGCGAAGAAGGCGTCGAGGTCCACGTGCAAGATGGGAGCCTCGTCGACCGAGGGCGAGTGGTTAGAAGGCGAGGTCAAGACAGCGAAAGGCCTCACCGAAGGCGACACCGATGGGTCGGCCGGCCTGCTCGGCGCGTTCGTAAACCACGTCGCGAATCGCGTCGGCGTCACCGTCGAGTTGCGAGGCGTGAGCGAGGATCGCCTTCACCTTGGTGTCGATGACGAGCGAGACGTCGGCGACGACGTCGGGTTCGTGGGTACCGCTCAACAGCAACACGCTCACCTGGTGTGGCGGGCCTTGTTCTGGGAAGTAGAGCGGCATCGCCGCGGCCGGCGCGACCGCGTCGAGCAACGCCCAGCCAGTTTCGCGGTGGTCGTGGTGGTTGACGTAGACCTCGCCGAAGAACGTGGCCGTCGGGTCGGGGCCCAAGACCACGTCGGGCTTGAGGGAGCGCACCAGTCCGACGAGCGTCTCGCGTAACTCCAACGAGTTGGTGACGGTTCCGTCGGGAACGTCGAGGGCCGTGACGCTGCGCGCGCCGAGTAGATCCGCGGCACTCTCCAACTCCTCGCGGCGCGTCTCTCGCACTACCGAGGCCTCTAAGTGCGGTGAGTGCGATCCCTTGGCCCCGTCACAGATCACCACGAGGTGCACGTCGACCCCCTCNNTGCAGCCGAAGTGCCCGCACGGCTAGCCCCGAAGTTTGGGGGCGGTGGTCTTGACGAGCATGCCAATCTCGCGGGCGAAGTCGTCGGTACCTTCGAAACCCTTGTAGACCGAGGCGAAACGCACGTACGCCACGTCGTCGATGTCGCGCAGCGCTTCTAAGGCGGCCATCCCGACCTCTTCACTCGTCACGTCACGGTTCAGCACTCGCATCGACTCCTCTACCGAGGTGACGACCCCTTCGAGCACCTCGTCGTCGACCGGCCGGTTCTTCGCGGCGGCCTGGACCCCGCGCAGGACCTTTTCACGGGCGAAGGGCTCTCGGTCCCCGGAGCGTTTCACCACGTACAGCCCGATTTCCTCGATGCGTTCAAAGGTCGTATAGCGCTGCGCGCAGTTCGCGCACTCTCGGCGGCGGCGAATGGCCACCCCGTCTTCCGCGAGGCGCGAATCGACGACCCGGTCGTCGTCAGCCGAACAAAAGGGGCAGCGCACCCCCTCACGATACACCTAAAAGCCCAATTTTTCAGGGGATTAGGACGTGTTCGCCGGGCACGACCACGTCGGAGCCGAGCTCGCGCACGAGCGAAGCGCGCGCCGCCGCGGGATCGACGGGGTTCATCTCACGGGCGATCGAACCGATCGTGTCACCGGGTTGCACGACGTAACTCATGCCCGAGGCGAGGTCCGAGGAGTTCGCGAGATCCGTCGACAGTCCCCCACCGGTCGTCGCACCGAAGACGTGTCCCGGCACCGCCAGAATCGCCACGGCGCTCAACAGCACGACCGTGACGAGGGCGCGACGACGACGTCGTTGCACCTTCGCTCGAGCGGCGCGGCGCCGCGCCACTGACGTCCCGTGGACGAGCGTGCGAGGTGTCGCGTCGTCGGTGTAGAGGCGTAAGTAGGGCGCCGGCGAATAGTCATCAAGTTCTAGGGTCTCAAGTACCTCAACTGCGGCCATCGGCTGTTCCTTTCCGATACGAACACCTGTTCGTCATCTTAGAGCGAACAGATGTTCGTTTCAAGTCCTTCTTTACGGAGGTAACCCGAGGTGTCATGAGACCAGTCTTCCGGTGGGGTGTGACACTCCGGACCAGGGAAGAGGGTGCGTAGGACCTTAGCGATCCCTCATTTCGAGCAGTTCGCGGCCCACTCGCCCGAATGAAGCGAGCGTCGAGGACGCAGTGGCGCGGTTCGAGCGCAACAATGCCGTCGCGTCGCTGAGGTCGCGGGCCAGTCGCACCCGATGGCGCCGGACCAGCTGGGCGCACTCACGGGTGAGCGTCACGTCAGGGTGGTCGTGTGAGTCCGTGACCTGTCCGTCGGTGACCCACACCACGGGCTCGTCGCCTTGGCGACGAGCGAGCGCCCAACGAAGCGCCGGACCGTCGACCCCATTGCCGACGTTGCCCGAGGGGTACGTGGCCGCGACCGTTCCACGGTCGCAGAGCAACCAGGCGTTCGGCGAACGTCCCCGGTCGCCCGGGCGATGACTGTAACCGAGCACGAGGGCGTCGGGCGCCCGTCGAAGGAGTTCCTCCATCACCTGGGGCTCTAGGTCCATGGAGCCCGACTGATCGATGACGATGATCCCACCACGACTCGGCGCCCTTCGAGCGAAGGCGCGGCGCTGTTCGTCGGTCACCAGCCGACCGGGATACCGCAGCACGGTCCCCGAGGTGGCGGGACGCGTGCGACGTACGTTACGTGAACCAGCAACACGCGTCCGCTCGATCGCGTCGTCCAAGACCAGTGTCGCGAAGCGTCCGGTCGCGGGACGCCGGGCGCCCGACTCGAGCGAACGACGAAATACTCTGAGCTCCTCGGGCGTGGTTGGTACGCGGGCCTCCATTGTTTGGGTCAAGACGCGCGCGAGCACCAACGTGGAGGCGGCGTAGCCGCTCGGCAGGCCCTCGTCGTTGAGGCGCGTCGCGGCGAGCGTCGTCGTCGCTTGATCAA
>PLER01000101.1:673-2410 GCA_003136495.1 Acidimicrobiaceae bacterium | reverse complement strand
TGCCGACACCTCGTCCAATGACCTCGCCAAGTGGTGCGCGTGGGGACTCACGCGCGCGTGCATCAGTTCGTGCGCGCGCACCACGCGTTCGGTGGCGCCGAGACCGAGCGGCACCTCGAGCACGCGTTCGGCCAGGTTGCAACTCGCCGCGCCCCGCATGGTCGAACCCTCTTTGATGGTCCAGGTCCGAAGGCCCTTCTCGTCGTCGCGACCGTGCAGCAGTTCGGGGAAGACGACCCCGCTGGTCACGTCACCGCACCGATGGNNAGCGACACGCGGCGCGACTCAGGCCCAAGGGAGCCCGCGAGCGCCGGGGCGCGCAGGTCGGCGCTGAGACTCGCCACCGCCGAAGGGTGTGGTCGATCGATGCGAATGGACACGGGAAAACGGTCGCGCAGCGCGCGCGGGACGTCCTCGAGGTCCTCCACGTTGGACGTCATCACGACCGAGAAGTCCGGTCCGGGACGAACCCATTCGAGGGTGTCGGGGTTGCGCCAGCGCGCCGAAGCGGGCGAATCGGTGATGGCGAGCAGTGTCGCGAGGGCGTCGCCCGACGCTCGATCGACCTCATCGAGCACAAGACGAGCGCCCCGCCCCTCGACCCCCCGCCACGCCCTGATGCCCGGTCCTTCGCGCCACGCAAAGGTGCCGTCACCGCTCGGCATCCAGGTGCCCGTGATCTCACCCGAGGTCAGGTCCTCGGTGCAGACCAACCGCTCGGCGTCACCCGTAGCCCCGTGCAACAACGCCGCGAACGTCTTGCCGGTGCCGGGGGGACCGTAGAGAAGAACTCGGTTCACGCCCGCCGATAACACGTCCGCGAAATCTCGCCAACACGACTGCACTGCTTCACTCTCGGACAACGCCCCTCCTTTGGACGCGTCCCAAAGGTCGCGCGCGGCGGCGTTCTGTCCTAGTTCTCGACCGCTTCGCCCAAGTAGACGGCGCGCACGCGCTCGTCGTGCAGGAGGTCTTCGGCGATGCCGCCAAAGACGATGCGACCGTTTTCCATGACGTAGCCGCGGTCGGCGAGACGTAGGGCCTGCGTGGCGTTCTGTTCCACGACAAAGACCGTCGTGCCGGCGTCGCGGATCTGGCCGATGATGGCGAAGATCGTTTCGACGATCATGGGCGCGAGTCCCATCGAGGGCTCATCCAAGAGCAACAGGCGGGGCTTCGACATCAAAGCGCGTCCGATCGCGAGCATCTGTTGCTCACCGCCGGAGAGGTTGGCCCCGGGCTGCTTGCGACGTTCCTTCAGAATTGGGAACTGCGTGTAGATCTCTTCCATGTCGTCACGCAGTGGACCACTGCGGCGAAAGGCGCCCATCTCGAGGTTCTCCTCGACGGTCATGCGAGGAAAGACCCGACGACCTTCGGGCACGTGGCTGATGCCCATGGAGACGAACTCGTGGGCCTTGACCTTGGTGATATCGCGACCTTCGTAGGTAATCGAACCACTCGCCGGGGCGTGCAGACCGGAGATCATGCGCAGGGTCGTCGATTTGCCCGCGCCGTTGGCCCCCAGCAGCGTGACGATCTCGCCTTCACCGACCTCAAAGGAGATACCGTGCAGTGCCTCAATGGATCCGTAGCGCAGGACCGCGTCCGTGACGGTCAGCATCAGTCCGTCGCCGCTTCGTGGGAGCTGCCCAGGTACGCGTCGATGACCACGGGGTTGGAGCGAATCTCCACCGGCGAACCTTCGGCGATCACGGAGCCGAAGTTCAACACGTA
>PLER01000101.1:0-662 GCA_003136495.1 Acidimicrobiaceae bacterium | reverse complement strand
GTAGCCAGCGCCCGAGCAATCTCGAGACGGCGGCGCGCGCCGTAGGAGAGCTGGGAGGCGATGAGGTTCGCTTCTTTGGTGAGGCCAACGAACTCGAGTAGTTCGATGACGACCTTGTCGGACTCGTGTTCTCCGCGCCTCGTGCCCGGACCCTTCACGAGTGCGCCGACGAGTCCGATGCCCCGGTGGTCTTCGGCACCAATCTTGACGTTCTCAAAGACGCTGAGGGCGCTGAACAGTCGTGACGCTTGGAAGGTCCGCGACACGCCGGCCCGGGCGATCTGGTGCGCCTTCTTTCCGATTACCGACAGCGGCTGGCCGTCGCGAGGAAGGAAGGTGATCGTTCCCTCCTGGGGTTGGTAGACGCCGGTNNCGCATCTTGATCGAGACGTCGCGCAGCGACACGACGCCGCCGAAGCGCAGCGTCAAGTTCTCCGCGCGAATGATGAGGTCGGTCGTGGGCTCGTCGGTCATCACCGTCTCGCTCGGCGGAGTGTCGATCGTGGCGTCGTCGTTCATCAACTCGTCACTCACGGCTGCTCTCCCGAGAGCACCTCGTCGGTGTGGATCTCCTCGCCACCCTCGGCGGCCGCGAACTCACGGGCGCGTCGACGTGACGGCAGGAGTCCGGCCGGACGGAAGATCATCATGATGATGAGGAG
>PLER01000053.1 GCA_003136495.1 Acidimicrobiaceae bacterium | reverse complement strand
CTACCAGCTGAGCTATACCCCCAAAGGAAAACGAATTCTAGCAGGAGAGGCAAAGCGAGTCCTCTCAACGTTCTCTGCGCCGCGGGGACTACTCAGGCGACTGTGGGGAATTTTCCTTGTGGTCGTGGCCCTTCGTGGACGTCCACGTTGGTCGACTCATGCGCGACGGCCACCAGTTCCAACGGCCGAGCAGTACGACGGTTGCTGGCACTAACAACGTTCTCACCAAGAAGGTGTCCATCAAGATGCCGATGGCGAGCCCCGCGCCGATGTCGGTGATCTGTCCGCCACCACCGGCGACGGCGAGGACACCGAAGGTTCCGGCGAGGACGAGGCCGGCCGAGGTCACGGTGGGTCCGGTGAGCCCAACCGCACGGGCCACCGCTTCACGCAGCGGGAGTTGCTGCGTCTCTTCTCTGATTCGAGTCATGACGAGGATGTTGTAGTCCTCTCCGAGCGCGAGGAGGAAGATGAACATGAGGAAGGGCAAGATAAATGTCAAACCGCCTTGTCCACCGATGTCGATAAAGAGCAACGTCGACACGCCGAGCGCCGCGACGTAGGAGAGGGCGACGCTCACGATGAGATAGAGCGGGGCGATCAGGCTTCGCAGCACGAGTGCCAGCAGTAGTCCGATCGCGAGGATCGCGATGGGAAAGACGTGCAAGAGGTCGTGACTCGAGGCGCCGCTGACGTCGTAGAGGCCGGCCGCCTCGCCGTCCACGCCCGACGCGACGGCGCCCGAGGACTTCGCCGCCGTCGTCACGGCGGCTCGCACGTCAGGCACCGCTTGCAGCGCGGCGGTGGACTGTTGGTTGCCCGCACTGAAGGACGTCTGAAAGGCGATAGTGAGACCATTGGCGGCCACGAACTGACCACTCGAGCGGAACGCCTGGTATTGGGCGACCGGCACGCTGCTGGACGAAGATTCGATGACGGGTAATCGCGAAGGATTACCGAGTTCCTTATAGAGCGCGACGTAACTCGACGGCGACAACGTCGAGCCATTCGCGTTGAGCGGACCGGTGAGGTGCGTGAACTGTCCCGAGCCTTCGAGGGAGCGTTGGGCGAGTGCGACTTCGTTCGGGTCACTCCAGATGGGTGTCGTGAAGCGAAAGCCCAGGTCGGCAGGGTTCGACGTTGAATGGGGGAAGTGCGCGGCGATGATGGCGTTGCCCTCGGCCGCGTTTGACCCGCCCGGCGCATTGGTGCTCCCGCCAAATCCTCCCGAGTGATAACCGAGGGCGAAGGTGGCGAGACCCGCGAAGACGACCAGCCCGATGACAAGTGTCACGACTGGTCGGCGCACGAGGCGAACCGCGATCTTTCCCCACCAGCCGGTCTTGGGGGTGCTCGGGACGACCTTGGAGGGCCAGAACGCGGCGCGCCCGAAGATCGCGAGTAACGCGGGTAACAAGGTGAGGCCCGCGATAAGTATGACGCCAACCCCGACGGCCAGCGGCACGCCGAGGCTGTTGTAGACGCCGAAGGTGGCGAAGAGCAGGGTCAACAGCGCGATGATGACCGTTCCGGCCGACGCCGTGATCGACTCACCCACGCGAACGAGGGAGTGTTCGACCGCGTCGTGCGGTGAGCGGCCCCCGCGGATCTCCTCGCGAACGCGAAAGATGAGGAAGAGTCCGTAGTCGGTTCCGGCCCCGAGCAACAAGATGATTAATAAGAGACTGGTGATCTCAGAGATTTTGAGACCGTGCGCGCCGAGCCCGCCGATGAAGCGCATCGAGATGACCAGCGCGAACACGGCCGGCAAGAGGGTGATAATCGGTGCCAGAACGGAACGGAAGATCAGCAGCAGAAGTAGGAGGATGAAGACGATGGAGAGGAGCTGCACGGTGTTGCCGGTCTTGTTCGACTGCGCACTGTTCGCCACTTCGGAGGCGACCGCGCCCGCGAGGTGGTACTCCAGGCCCGCCGGCGCACGAGCCTGCGCGAACGTGGCGGCCAGATCGTCGACGACCGTCTTGGTGCCGGATTGATCGTTGAAACTCACGTTGGCCTCCACGAGGATCTCCGTGACATTCCCGTCGGCGGACGTGCCGACCTGCTTGGCCCCCACCACCTTCGTCACCGCGTCGGCGGCGCGGATCTCTCGTTCAATCGATGCCTCGTCCGTTGCGGTGAGCGCGTGTCGACTCGACGCCGCGATAATGATCTGACTGTCGGTTGAAGTGTTGCCCTCGACGGGGATGAGGAGATTGGCGGCCTGTTGGCTCGGGGCCGAGGCGGGCAAGAAGGTCGTGTTGTTGTTGTTGATCTCACTACCCAGTGAGGGAAGCGCCTTGGAAGAGACGACGGCCACGAGGATCCAGAGCACGACGACGACCCAACGGAAACGCACGACGATGCGACCAAGGCCTTCGAAAATCCGATTCATCGCGAGACTTTCTGCTGGGGGTCAGACGTCCAGAAAGGTTAGCGGGAGGGCCCCGCGCGCCGACCAATCGGCTTCAGGCTCGGGGCCAGGTCTCCCTCGCGAGGCGTTCGCGGAGCGTCTTGGGAAGTCCTGCGACGACTTGCTCGTAGGAGTGAATGATCATCTTCTTGATCTCTATCTCGGGAACGCTCTCGTCCAATAGCACGGTGTTCCAGTGCGACTTGTTGAGGTGATAGCCGGGGGTCACCGCGCCGAACTCCTCGCGTAACTCCAGGGCGATCACGGGGTCGCACTTGAGCGAGAGGGCGGGCGGAGTGGCTTCGGGAGAAAGGATCGCGAAGATCTTGCCCGCCACTTTGTAGACGTCGACGTCCGGGCCGAAGGGTTGATCCTCGCTCGTCTCTGGGAACTTCAGGGCGAAGGTGGCGATCTTCTCAGGCTGCACGAGCGGTCCCCCCACTGATCGGATGCTGCGCCGTTACCATTACGCGTCCCCACATTGTTTAACTCGTCGACAGTAAGAAGTCGCAGAGCGTCTCGGGTTGGGAGAACATTGGCGAGTGTCCGCTCTCGAGCACGGCACTCTCGCTGCAGCGCGCCGCCATGACTTCTTGGAGTTGTGGATCGATGGCCTGATCGAGGGCGCAGCGCACGTAGTAGGAGGGCACCTCGACGTCAAAGGCGGTCCGCGGGCTGCGAAAGCTCGCGACGGTCTGGGTGGAGAGCGACGCGACCGCGCGCGCGGCGACCTCCTCGGCGCAGTCCTGATAGAGCGCCGCGGTGGCGAGGAGTGGATTGAGACGGAGGAAGTCGCCGTCGCGCTCGATGGCGGCATCTAAGAGCGTCGTCACGTCGACTTCGAGGATGGTCTCCGAGGCGCTGCGTCCGAGCGTGGGTACGAGGGCCGCGACGTAGACCAACCGCTCGAGGGACGGTATCTGGTCGGCCGCTTCGGTGATCACGGCACCGCCGTAACTGTGACCGACCAGCACGACGGGGCCTTCACTGTTCGCGATCTCGATGACGTCGTGGGCGTCGTCGGCGAGGAAGGTGTTGGGGTGGGCGCCGTGAGTCGAACTCGGCAGGTCGAGGGCCGTCCAGTTGACGCCGCGTCGAGTGAGCACGTCGCCGACTTCGCTCCAGCACCAGGCGCCGCCCCAGGCACCGTGGACGAGGATGTAGGTCGTATCGGCGATGGCGCAGTCTCCCTTTGTGGAGAGAGGATAGGGGTAATCCTCGTACAATGTCGTAATGAGTCGGCCATTTGACGTCGTGGAGATAGAAGAGAAGTGGCAGGCGCGCTGGCTCGACGACGGGACCTACGACGTCGACAACGACGACCCGCGCGATCGCTACTACGCCTTGACGATGTACCCCTATCCCTCGGGGACCGCGCACCAGGGCCACGTGCGCAACTACACCTTCGGTGACCTGGTCGTGCGCTACCAGACCATGCTCGGCAAGGCGGTGCTCTCGCCCTACGGCTTCGACTCCTTCGGGCTGCCGGCCGAGAACGCGGCCATCAAAGCCGGGAGTCACCCTCGGCTCTACACCGAGGCCCGCATGCACGAGCTCAAGACGTCGGTGCGACGCCTGGGCGCCGTCTACGACTGGCGCCGCGAGGTCTACAGCCACGACCCCGAGTACATCAAGTGGTCCCAGAGCATATTCTTGGCGTTCTTAAAGGCCGGGCTGGCCTACCGCGCGGACGCGCAGGTGAACTGGTGTCCGGGATGCCTCACCGTGCTGGCGAATGAACAGGTGCTGGCCGATGGGACCTGTGAACGCTCCGGTGACCTGGTGGTGCGCCGTCAATTAGAACAGTGGTTCTTTCGCATCACCGCCTACGCCGAGGAGCTCTTAAAGGGTCTCGACGACCTCGAATGGCCCGAACGCGTCAAGACGATGCAGAAGAACTGGATCGGCCGTAGCGAAGGGATTGAGTTCGACCTCCCACTGGCCAGCGACCCGACGGTGGCCCTGCGCGTGTTCACCACCCGGCCCGACACGGGCTTTGGGGTCACCTACGCCGTCGTCGCCCCCGAACATCCGCTGCTCGAGACCCTCACGACCGACGCCCAGCGCGCCAGCGTCGAGGAGATCGTGACCCGCGCCACCGCGACCAGTGAGATCGAGCGCACGACGTCCTCGAGCGAGGGGATCGGACTCGACAAGCGCGGGGCCTTCACGGGCAGCTTCGTCGTCAATCCCTTCACCGGCGAAGAAGTCCCGGTCTACGTGGCCGACTACGTGCTCGGCAACTACGGCACCGGCGCCATCATGGCGGTGCCCGGTGAGGACGAGCGCGACTTCGACTTCGCGACGGTGCACGGCCTTCGCGTTGTGCGCACGGTCCAACCCCCCGAGGGCACCGAGGACGGTGCGTTCAGCGGCGACGGTCCCCACATCAACTCCGGGTTTCTCGACGGGCTCGACGTCGCGGCAGCGAAAGTCGCCGCGACGAGGTTTCTCGTCGAACACGCGAAGGGGAACCCCAAGGTCAACTACCGGTTGCGCGACTGGCTGGTGTCGCGACAACGTTTCTGGGGCTGTCCGATCCCGGTCGTCTACTGCGAGACCCACGGCATCGTGCCGGTGCCCGAAGAGGATTTGCCGGTGCTCGCGCCCGACGACGTGGTGATGAACGCCTCGGGGCAGTCTCCGTTGGCGACGCACGAAGGCTTCTTTACTACCGTCTGTCCCATCGGCGGCGAGCCCGCACGACGAGAGACCGACACGATGGACACCTTCACCGACTCGGGGTGGTACTACTTGCGCTTCGCCGATCCCTTCACACCCACCATGGCCTTCGATCCCGCCCAGGCCGCCAAGTGGATGCCGGTCAATCAGTACATCGGCGGCATCGAGCACGCCATCTTGCACCTGCTCTACGCGCGCTTTTACCTAAAGGCCCTCGACGACGTGGGCCTCGGGGCGGGGCTCCCGCGCGAACCGTTCCAGCGACTCTTCAGCCAGGGCATGATCCGCCTCGACGGATCGAAGATGTCCAAGTCCAAGGGCAACCTGATCGCCCCCGAGGCCTACTACCCAACGGTTGGCGCCGACGGGCTGCGTCTCTTTCACCTCTTCGCGGGTCCCCCCGCCGACGACCTGGACTGGACCGACCAGACCGACGAGGTCATCGAAGGCTGCGCGCGCTTCATTGACCGCTTTTACCGGCTCTGGCACCACTACGACGTCACCTTCCACGACGGTCTCGACGACGGCGATGCCCACGTTCGCCAAGAGACGCACCGGACCATCGCCCGGGTGACCAACGACCTCAATCGCTGGAGCTACAACACCGCGGTCGCCGCACTCATGGAACTCCTCAACACGATCTCGCGGGCCGCGCGCAGCGCGAGCGGCATCGCGGCCGCGACGCTCGAGGAGTCCCTNNCGTCACCCCGACCAGCCGAGCGTGCACTTGAGCGCCTGGCCCGTGGCGGACCCCGCGATGCTCGTCGAGACCACCGTCACGATGGTCGTCCAAGTCAACGGGAAACTGAAGGCTCGCCTTGCGGTCGACCCGTCGATCACCGAGGGAGACGCCACGGCGTTGGCGCTCGCCGCCCCCGACGTCATCGACGCCATGAAGGGTGCGACCCCGGCGCGTGTCGTGGCCCGACCACCGCGATTGGTGAACATCGTTCTCTGATGTCGGCCAAGAAATCGTCGTCGCACGAGACCACCGTCACCATCCTTCCGCCCCAGTTCGACCGACCCGAGGTCGAAATTCGTGCCTCCACTCGTCGAAAGAAGACCGGCAACGCGCACTGGTCCGGGAGCCGCATCGTGGTGCAGATACCCGCTCGCGTGCGCGGGCGAGAGCGACGCGAGTTCGTCGACGACCTGGTGCTGCGTCTCATGACCCAGCGACCACAAAACGCCGCCGGGGACGGCGCGCTGGAGGAACGCGCGGTCGCGCTGGCCGAGCTCTACAACGACGGGATCCGGCCCGCGTCGGTGCGCTGGGTGAACAACCAACGGGCCCGCTGGGCGTCGTGCTCACCCGACACCAGGGAGATCCGTATCTCTTCTCGACTTCGACAGTGTCCCGAATGGGTCATCGACGCGGTCTTGGTGCACGAATTAGCGCACCTCCAAGAGGCGGACCACTCACCGGAGTTCTACGAGATCGCCGACCGCCACCCTCGACAGCACGACAGCGGTCTGTTCTTGGACGGCTACGCCCTGGGACTCGGTCTGCGCATCGAGGCGGGTGACGTCGACCTCGAGTCGGCCTAGTTCGATTCGCCCCGTAAGAACCGCTCCAACTCGGCCGCTAACTCATCCCCGCTCGGCAGCTCCTCGCCCAGCGACGTCCCCTCGGTCTGGTCGGCCGCGACTTCGAGTCGCTGGACCATCGAGGAGTGCTCGGGGTTGTTCGTGACGAGTTCGTCGACGCGTTGACGCGCCTCCTCGGCCGCGGCGCGAAGGGGCCCGGCGTCGAGCGTCAGTCCGGCGATACTCGCGAGTCCGTCGATGAGGGCCGCCGACGCCTGGGGGTAGGGCATAGAAGAGACGTAGTGCGGCACGCGGGCCCAGAGCGTGACGATGTCCATGTCCACCTCGGCGAAACCCAACTCCAAGGCCGTGCCGATGCCGGCGGGCACCTCGAGTTCACCCGAGACGGAGCCGACGGTGGCGAGGAGGTGCGCGCTGGCGGCCGGCGCCGTGCCGATGACGCGCACCGGTCGGGTGTGGGGCGTGGGGGCGGGGAAGGCCCCGAGTCCGACGACCAGGCGCACGTCGAATCGTCCGGCGGCGTCGGTGACGACGTCAACGAAGTCACTCCAGTGAAAGTCCGGCTCGGGGCCGACTAAGAACAGCACGTCGGCGCCGTCGCCGTCGCGTCCGTAGCGCAGTTGGATCTCCGGCCAGGTCAACTCGGTCGTGATCCCGTCCACGATGCGCGCGAGCGGGCGACGGGCCCGTTGGTCGATGAAGTACTCGGTGTCAAAGGTCGCGAGCACCTCGGTGGGCGTCGTCTCTAGAAGGGTCGCGACCGCGGTGCTCGCCCCGAGTCCGGCGTCGATCCACCCTTCGAGGCCGATCACCAGCACGGGCTCGTTGAGGTCGGGGTCGGCTAGGAAGATGATGCGGTCGTAGATCTCGTCGTCCATCAGCCCTCCAGCGTCCTCTTCGCCGTTTCGGCCAACTGTGCGATGTGGGCGGGCCACTCCTCGACGCTGCCCTGATCGCCGGCGGTCGCGCCGGCGCGATACCTCGCGAACACGCCCTGCATGATGCAGGCCAGTTTCCAGTACCCAAAGGCCTGGTAGTAGGCCACGTCACTGACGTCGAGCGTCGAGTGGGCGGCGTAGGCCGCCAAGACCTCCTCGCGCGTCGCGAAGCCCGGCGCCGTCGTCGGCGCCGCCCCCAGCAACGTGGCCGAGGCGTCGCCCGGCTCGGTCCAGTAGCAGAGCAACACGCCGAGGTCCGCCATCGGATCACCCAACGTGCAGATCTCCCAGTCCAAGATCGCGCGCACCCGGCCCGCGTCGTCGAGCACCGTGTTGTCCAGGCGGTAGTCCCCGTGGACCACCGAGACGCGTTGTTGGGTCGGGATCGTCGATGCCAGCAGGTCGCCAACTTCTTCCACCACGGTCTCGTGATCGACGCCTTCGACCTTCATCTGCTCGAACTGCCCACGCCAGCGTCGCACCTGACGCTCGATGTACCCGTCGTGTCGCGCGAGGTCGCCCAGTCCCGCGGCGTCGACGTCGACGTCGTGGAGATGGGCCAAGGTCGTCGCCAGATTGTCGCCGATCTGACCCCGGATCGTCTCGCTAAAGGCCGCCTCGGCCTGGTCGCGGTCGCGCACGATGGCGCCCTCGACGAACTCCATGACGTAAAAGGGCCGCTCGTTCACCGTTTCGTCGACGCAGAGCCCGAGGGGTCGCGGGACGGGAATGCCCAGGGGGTAGAGGGCTTCGATGATGGTGTGTTCGCGCACCATGTCGTGGGCGGTCGGTAGCACGTGACTCACCGGTGGCCGTCTGAGGGCGTAGGTCGTGCCCGCCGCGTCGGTCACGCGAAAGGTCAAGTTCGAGCGTCCTCCGGCGACGAGGTCGAACTCGAGGGGGCCCTTCGCACCGACGTGTTCTTCGAGCCACGCGGTGACGTTCGTCTCGTCGATTCCGGTCACGTCGCCCATACGAATCGAGGCTAACAGTGGTGCGTGACCCTTCCAGAAATGGGGGCCGCCCGTTAGGCTGGCCGTCGTGAAAGATGTCACTGACGCCACCTTCTTGACCGACGTCATCGAACGATCGAAGACGGTGCCGGTCGTGGTGGACCTCTGGGCGGACTGGTGCGGGCCGTGCAAGACGCTCGGGCCAATCCTGGAAAAGGTCATCGGTGAGACCAACGGCGCGGTCGAACTCGCCAAGGTCGACGTGGACGCGAACCGTGAGATCGCCGCCGCGTTCCAGGTCCAGTCGATTCCCGCGGTGTTCGCCATCGCCGACGGCAAGGTCGTCGACACCTTCGTCGGCGCGTTACCCGAAGCCCAGGTGCGCGCGTTCGTCGAGAAGCTCGCGCCCGGCGCGTCCGTGGTCGATCAGCTCTTGAGCGCGGGGGACGAGACGTCCCTCCGCGAGGCGGTCGCGATGGACCCGACGAACTCCGAGGCGGCGGTCGCCCTCGCGGACTTCTTGCGCCAAGACGACCAGCTCGACGCCGCCGAAGCGCTCGTGGCGCCGTTCCCGAACGTGCTCCCGGCGAAGACGGTGCTCGCGCGAATCCGCCTCCAGCGCAGTGGCGTACGTCTCGACGGCGACATCGATCTGACGCTGGAGCATCTCCTCGAGCAGTCCGCGACCAACGACGCCTTAAAGACGCAGTTGCTCGAAGTGCTCGACGCGCTCGGCCCGCAGGACCCGCGTTACGTGACCTACCGCCGCCGCCTCGCCAGTCGCCTCTACTAGTGCCGGTCTTTCGGCCCGAGGGGCCGTTGGTGGTGGCCCTCGGGGAGCGTCTCGTCGACGTCACGAATCGCGCGTTGGTGATGGGCGTGCTCAATCGGACGAAGGACTCCTTCTACGCGCCCGCCGCGACCTACGACCTCGACGCACTGTTTTTTCGAGCCGAAGAGCTCGTCGCCGACGGCGCGGACCTGCTGGACGTGGGGGGAGTGAAGGCCGGTCCGGGTGAGGAGGTCAGCGAAGCCGAGGAACTCGAGCGAGTGGTCCCGGTCATCGCCGAGTTGGCGCGGCGTTTCGATCTGCCCCTCAGCGTGGACACGTGGCGCGCCTCGGTCGCGCGCGAGGCCTACGCGGTGGGCGCCGCCGTCGGCAACGACATCAGCGGGTTCGCCGACCCCGACTATCTGACGGAAGCGGCCAGGGCGAACGCCACGGTCGTCGCGACGCACATTCGCCTGCGCCCGCGCGTGGCGGACCCCGAGCCGATCTACGAGGACGTCGTCGCGAGCGTGCGCGAGTTCTTGCTCGAGCGGCGGCGTTGGGCCCTCGCGGCGGGGCTCCGCCACGAACAAGTGATCCTCGACGCCGGACTCGACCTCGGTAAGAGCGCCACGCAGTCACTCGAGTTGCTCCGGGCCTCCGCCACCCTGGCCGCCCTCGGATCTCCCGTGTTGCTGTCGGCGTCGAACAAGGCGTTCCTCGGAGCGTTGTTGGACTTAGAGGTCAGCGAGCGTCGCGAGGCGTCCCTGGCGGCCGCGGCGATCGGCGTCACGCAGGGCTGTCGTATCCTTCGGGTCCATGACGTCCGAGGCACCGTGCGCGTGCGCGACACGCTCGCGCGACTGATGGAGGTGCCCGAGTGACGAGCGCCAGCACGTGCGTGGTCGGCGGTGACGCCACGATGGTCTACGACGCCGTGCACAACGTGATCGTCGACGCGCTCGGTGACCTCGACCCGGCGTTCGCGCTCGAGGACTTCACCGCGAAGGACGTCACCGCCGCGGGCGAGTCAACGTTGCCGCGCGTCTTAGAGGCGCTCAACACCCCGGCGTTCCTCGTCGACCGGCGAGTCGTCGTTCTGCGCGACGCGCAACTCCTCGTCGCGGATGAGGTCGCGGCGCTCTCGGCGTGGATGGCCACCCCGACGCCCGCGACGGTGCTGATCCTGGCGGTCGTCGGGGCGAAGTCCAATCGTCTCGTCAAGGCCGCCAGCGCCGTCGTCGACGTTAACGTCGGTTCACGCGTCGCCGAGCGCGTGGCCTTCGTGAAGGAGAAGATGGCCGAGTACGACGTCGTGGTCGATCACGCGACAGCCCAACGTGTCGCCGAGCAGGTCGGCGACGACGTGGCGCGCGTCGACGCCCTGGCGCGCACTCTCCAGTCGATCTACGCCACGGCGCCGCTCAACTTCGCTCGCGTCGAGCCCTACCTCGGTGACGCGGGCGACGTACCGGCCTGGGACTTGACCGACGCCATCGACGCGGGCGACGCGACCAAGGCCATCACCGTGGCGCGACGCATGCTCGAATCGCGTCAGCGCGCAGGCTTACAACTCATCTCCATACTCACTCGTCACTACCTCAACATGGCGCGCGTCGAGGGCAGTGACGCGCGCACCAAGGACGAGGCCGCGGCCCTGCTCGGCGTCAACGCCTTTCCCGCCGGCAAGGCCCTCCAACAGGGTCGAGCGCTCGGAGCCGAGCGGCTCTCGACGGCGGTGCGGTGGTTGACGCTCGCCGACCTCGACTTGAAAGGTGGTGTCAGCTACGGGGGTAAGGACTTAGAGAGCGACCTCGACGTGACCGAGTTGACGGTGATCGAAGTCCTCGTGGCGCGCTTGGCGCGCCTGTCCTTCAGCGCGCGACGGCGCTAGAGGTCAGGCCTCTTCGCGCAGCGCGTTGAGTCGCTTCATCAGGCCGCTCTTCTTGTTGGCGGCCTGGTTCTTGTGGATGATGCCCTTGGAGGCGGCCATGTCGATGCGCTTGACCGCGATACGCAGCGTCGACTCCTCGTCCTCGGTGCCGACGGCGGCGACGGCGTTCTTGGTGCGGGTGCGCAGTTCGGACTTGACGGCCTTGTTGCGCTCGCGCGCGACCACGTTCTGCTTGTTCCGTTTGATCTGGCTCTTGATATTGGCCACGACAACCTCGTTCTTCGTGCGCAACGCTCTGCGCGGGCCTATCGATGCTACCAGAGGGCTCGCGACCCGCTCCACCGGGGAGAATTCGACGTGGTGAACGATAGCCTTGGGTGACCGTGGCCACTCCCGTTATCGACTCCAGCACCATCAGAAACTTGAGCATCATTGCCCACATCGACCACGGTAAGTCGACGCTCTCGGACCGGATCTTAGAGATCACCGGGGCCGTCGACCCCCGGCTCATGCGCGCCCAGTACCTCGATTCGATGGACATCGAGCGCGAACGGGGCATCACCATTAAGGCCCAGAACGTCCGGGTGCACTACCACGACCACCTGATACAGCTCATCGACACGCCCGGCCACGTGGACTTCGGCTACGAGGTCAGTCGATCGCTCGCGGCCTGCGAGGGCGCGGTGCTCTTAGTCGACGCCAGCCAGGGCATTCAGGCCCAGACCCTCGCGAACTGCTACCAGGCGATCGAGCACAACTTGGAGATCGTCGCGGTGCTCAACAAGATCGACCTGCCCGCGGCTGACCCCGAACGGTGCAAGGACGAGCTCGAGCGCGTCCTCGGCATCGAGGCCTCGACGATCCTCTCCATCTCGGCCAAGACCGGCCAGGGGGTCGCCGAGTTGCTCGACGCGATCATCGAACGTATCCCCGCGCCGGTGGGCGACCCCGCGATGCCCCTGCGGGCGTTGGTCTTTGACTCCTACTACGACCAGTTCCGCGGGGTCATCTCCTCGATCCGCGTGCTCGAGGGCACGCTGGACGACGACACCCGCATCCGCATGATGCGCGCGGGGACCAACCACGAGTTAGAAGAGATCGGCATCCGCACCCCCGAGATGATCAAGGTCGCGCGCCTCGGACCCGGCGAAGTCGGCTACGTCGTGGCGGGGATTCGCGACGTCGCCGGGGCGCGTTCGGGTGAGACGATCACCGAAGCCCATCGCCCCGCCGCCGCGCCACTGGAGGGCTACCAGGACCCCAAGCCCATGGTGTTCTGCGGGATCTACCCGATCGACGGCGACGATTTGGCGAACCTACGCGACGCGCTCGACAAACTGCGACTGAACGACGCGTCGATCACCTACGAGCCCGAGAAGTCCCACGCGCTGGGCTTCGGATTTCGCTGCGGGTTCTTGGGGCTGCTCCACATGGAGATCGTGCGCGAACGCTTGGAGCGTGAGTTCAACTTGGCCATCATCGCGACCGCGCCCTCGGTCGTCTACCGAGCCTTCTTGACCGACGGCAGTGAGGTACTGGTCGACAACCCGACCGACCTGCCCGATCCGAGTCGTCTCGACCACGTCGATGAACCGATGCTGGACGTGACGATCCTGACCCCGGCCGAGTACCTGGGGGCCGTCATGGACCTCGGCCAGTCGCGGCGCGGCGAGATGATCAAGATGGAGTACCTCTCGGTCGAACGCGTGGAGTTGCGCTACCGCATTCCCTTGGCCGAGATCGTGATCGACTTCTTCGACGCATTAAAGAGTCGCACCAAGGGCTACGCGTCGCTCGACTACGAGCCCGCGGGCTACGTCACCTCCCAGGTCGTGCGGGTGGACCTGCTCATCAACCACGAGCCGGTCGACGCGTTTTCCACCATCGTGCACAAGTCCAACGCCGAGGTCTACGGGCGCAAGATGGCCGAACGATTGAAGGAACTCATCCCGCGCCAGATGTTCGACGTGCCGATCCAGGCGGCGATCGGTGGACGGGTCGTCGCGCGCCAGACCGTCAAGGCGCGTCGTAAGGACGTGTTGGCCAAGTGTTACGGCGGGGACATCACGCGAAAACGCAAACTCCTCGAGAAACAAAAAGAGGGCAAGAAGCGCATGAAGAACTTGGGCCGCGTCGAGGTGCCCCAAGAAGCCTTCGTTGCCGCCCTCAAACTCGAAGAGTAACTAGAGCGAGCGAGGGCGCGTCTGGGGCTTCTGGTGGCGCTGCGATTCGAGAATCTGGGTCTCGAGGGTGAGCGGGTCGAGCGGTCGGGCGAAGAGGTAGCCCTGGACCTCGGTGACGCCACTCGCGCGCAGGATGTCCATCTGTTCGATCGTCTCGACGCCTTCGGCCAACGTAGTTACGCCGAGGTCGCGCCCGAGCTGGATGAAGGTCTTCACCAGCGCCGCGGAGTGGGTGGAGGTGGTCAGTGAGGCGATGAAGGACTGGTCGATCTTGATGCAGTCGATGGGGAACTTACGCAGGTACGCGAGGGAGCAGTAGCCCGTGCCGAAGTCGTCGATGGCGACGCGCACGCCGAGTTCCTTGATCATGGTGAGGCGTCGCACCGTGGCGTCGACGTCGAGCATCAACGCGGTCTCGGTGACTTCGACGATCAAGGAGCGCTCGCAGCCCCCCACCCGTGAGGCCTCGCGGACCTGGTCGACAATCACGTCGTCGTCGAACTGGCGCGCCGACACGTTGACCGAGACGTCGAGGTCGAACCCTCGCGCGCGCCAGTCGGTCATCTGGCGACACGACTCGCGTAACACCCACGAGCCGACCTCTCGAATCTGACCGGTGCGCTCCAAAATCGGTATGAACTCGTCGGGGCAGATGACGCCTTCGCTCGGGTGGTGCCAGCGAAGCAGCGCCTCGACGCCGACCACGGAAAGGTCTTCCAAGCGGTAGATCGGCTGGTACACGAGGCGGAACTGGTTGTCCCGAATCGCCGAGCGTAGGTCGAATTCGAGCGCGATGCGGCGCTCGGAGACGTCGGCCATCTTGGAGTTGAAGAAGGCGAACTTGTTCTTGCCGGCGTTCTTCGCCTGGTAGAGCGCCACGTCCGCGTCGCGCAGGAGCTCACTGCCGCTCTGGCGGTCGCCGACGGCGATGCCGATGCTGGTACTCACGTAGAGCGGGATGAGGGCACCCTTGAGGACGAAGGGCTGGCGCATCACGTCGAGGAGCCGCTGGGCCACCGTCTCGGGCGCGAGCGCGTCGGCACCCCCGTCGATCAGGACCACGAACTCGTCGCCCCCCATGCGTCCGATCGTGTCCGCCCCACGGAGCGTGCTCTTCATACGCCAGGCGACGAGGACCAGGAGGTGGTCACCGGCCTCGTGGCCGAGCGAGTCGTTCACGTTCTTAAAGTCGTCGAGGTCCACGAAGAGTGCGGCCCCCTGGGTCCCGCGGCGCCGGTTGCGCTCGAGCATCTGTTCGATCCGGTCGACGATCAACGCCCGGTTGGGCAGGCCCGTTAAGGAGTCGTGGAGGGCCTGGAACTGGAGTTGCGAGGTGCGGTCGCGCACCAGGAGGCTCAACTTCTCCCTCCCCGCGCCGAGCAGGAGGATCAGTGCGCCGAGCATGAGCGAGAGCGCGACGCCGGCAAAGAGGAACAGCAGGGCCCCGCCGTCGTGAACGATGCCCACGCCGCCCGAGACGCCGGCCGTTTGAATCGACCATCCGTCGTGCAACCCCACGCGGGCCGTGCGGCCAACGTGCGCGACCGCGCCACTGTGAAAGACGATCTGGGAGTTCGCGCTGCCGTAGTGCAGGGCGACCGCCATGTTGGGGTGGCCCACCAAGGCACTGGTCAAGATGGTGCCGGGCGTCAAGAGTACGCCAACGACGTCGAGGAACGCGGCGTCGCGACCGGCGACGGTCGTAGGGGTCCTCCCGCCCGAATAGAAGGGCGTCTCGACGCCGAAGACCTTCACGCCGTTATAGGTATAAGGGAGTACGTCGCTGCGGCCTTCGTTGCGCGCGTCGGTGATGGGAGAGCCGATGGGTGAGTCGCAGACGTCGTAGTCCTTCGGGATGACGATGTCGCCCGGGCGCGCAAAGCCCACGGTGGCGAAGCAGTAGTAGGGACGGTTCCCGGGAGGCGTGAGGGTAAAGGGCGCACCTTGTCGAATCGACTCGGCTCGGGCGAAGTTCGCGAGGTCGGCCCGAGGTACGTAGGAGATGATGCCCAGTTCGATGACACTGGCGTAGCGATGGAGGACCCGGGTCGTCTTACCCCAGGCGTTGAACTGCGCCTTGGTGGCGTGGGGATTTCCTATGAAGAACGACTCGGCGCTATTAATCAGGTCCTGCTGGCGCGAAATCGACACGCGCAGCGACGTGGCGATCGCCTGGGAGCTAGCGACGAAGGAGCGCTGCTCGCGCTGGTTCGCCGCGGCGGCGTCGTAGCGCGCTCCGAGGTACGAGCCGAACACGCCCAGCGCGACCAGCGCGACGGCGACGTACGTCCAGGTCCGAATGGATCGTTGGGGACCACGCTCGTCCAAAATCCCTTCAGGAGTGCCCACGCCTCGAGGGGTAGGAACATCATTTGTCATGAAATGACTACGCCGTGACGTGTTTCATGTGAAAAGAGGCCTCTCAGACGCACAGTGTTGGCAGAGTCACCTCGTCCCAACAGTGTTCGCCCGACTGGACACCTACTACCAACCTACGTGAGAAAGGGCCGTTTTCTTCATGACGTTTGCGTGTCTATCCACACCGGGAGGTTGCACCCCTGACGAGGGGGTGTTTTGGGCGTCCCGTGAACTACTTAGTAGCCGGTGGTCGCGTCAACCAACTCGCGAATGATGTCGGCGTGACCGCAGTGACGCGCGTACTCCTCGATCATGTGCAGGTAGATCCAGCGCAGGTCCACCTGGATGCCCCGGCGCGCTTTCGCGGCGAGGTCGTCGAGTGAACGGTCCTTCGCGACGGCCCGCGAGGTCGCGACGGACGCGAGGTAGAGCTCGAGCACCTCCTCGACGCTGGCACTCTCCAGGTCGCGAAAGTCGATCTCGCGATCGGTGTCGGTCTTGTAGTACTCGACGACGTCACGTCCCGCGAACCTCGACTCGAACCAGATCTGCTCGACGAAGGTCAGGTGGCGCAACAGACCGAGGAGCGACATCGCCGAGGTGGCGACGGGACGTTCCTTCAATTGGTCCGCGGTCAACCCGTCACACTTAAAGAGCAGGGTGCCACGGTAGAAGTCGAGCCAGGACTCGAGTTGGGTGCGCTCCTCGCCCGAAAACACGACGTAGGTGCGAGCGGGCGCCCTGAAGGTCTCCATGGGGTCACCCTAGGACGGGGCGTATCGTCTGGTCGCCGTTAGCACTCGGTAAAATCGAGTGCTAACAAGGAGAGCCCATGGCCCGGCGAGCGAAGACCCCCGCAGCACCCGCGAGTGACCTCGACGCGCGCAAGGCCACGATCCTCGAGGCCGTGGTGGTTGAACACATCGACACCGCCCAACCCGTGGGCTCCTCCTCCGTGGCGCACCACGCGGACCTCGGGGTCTCGTCGGCGACCGTGCGCAGCGAGATGGTCGCTCTCGAGCGCGAGGGGTACCTCGCCCAGCCCCATACGTCGGCTGGACGGGTCCCCACGGATAAGGGCTATCGCTACTTCGTTGACCACCTCGCCTCGGGCGTCCTCGGACCGGCCCAACAGTTCCAGGTGAAGGAGTTCTTCTCCCACGTCCGCGGTGAGGTCGAAGACGTCCTCGAACAGACGTCGTTGCTCCTGAGTCAACTCACCAGTTACACGTCCGTCGTGGTCGGCTCGGGTCATTCCCGCGCCAGCGTGTTGAGCGTGCAACTCGTCAACTTAGACGCGCGGCACCATCTCTTGGTCACCGTTTACTCCGACGGCACCGTCACCAAGCACAGCGTGCTCGCGAGTTTCGAAGCGACCCACGTCGAAGTCACCGAGGCGTCGCGGCAGTTGAACGCGCTACTCATCGGCACGACGCTCGACGCGACCGTGCAGGTGCCTTCACGCACCGACACCGTGGCCCGATTGGTGCGCGAGGCGGTCTCGGTGCTCCACGCCGAAGCGCCGACGATGGACGGCGATCAGGTCTACATCGGCGGGTCCTCGCACGTCGCCGAAGTCTTCGAGGGCGTCGAGACCGTGCGGAAGGTCCTGAGCATCTTGGAGCAAGAACTCCTCGTGGTGTCCCTGGTCGAGGACATCTTGGAAAAGGGCGTGTCGGTCGCCATTGGTTCGGAGCACGGCTACGAGCCACTCTCCTCGTGCGCGGTGATCGTGGCCCCGGTCTCGGTCGAGGGCGAGACGGTCGGCGCCGTCGGTCTGCTCGGTCCGACGCGCATGAAGTACCAAGAGGTCATGGCCGCCGCGGAGGCCGTGTCGCAGCATCTCACGCATCACTTCGGGGGAGTTGATCGTGGCTAACTCCGACCTCTACGCCATCCTCGAGGTGGAGCGCACGTGCACGCAAGAAGAGCTGAAGGTGTCCTACCGGCGCCTGGCGCGCCAGTACCACCCCGACGCGAACACCGGCGACCCCCACGCCGAAGCGCGATTCAAGGAGGTGAGCCAGGCCTACGAGATCCTCTCCGATCCCGAACGTCGCGCGAACTACGACCGCTTCGGTTCCGACGTCGGCGCGGGCCAGAGTCCCTTCGGCGCTGGTTCGGTCCAGGACATCTTCGACATGTTCTTTGGGGGCATGGGGGGCACCCAGGCTCGTCGTGGTCCCCAGAGCGGGCCCGACGCCGAAGTCTCCATCGACATCACCTTGGAAGAGGCAGCCTTCGGCGCGACGCGTGAGGTGACCGTGACGTTGCCCCAGCGCTGTAGTACCTGTGACGGATCGGGTTGTGCACCCGGGACCTCGCCGATCACCTGTGAGGAGTGTCACGGCGCCGGGGAAGTGCGGCGCGTACGTAACTCCATCCTCGGCCAGATGGTCACCTCGCAGCCCTGTCCGCGCTGCCAGGGGATGGGTTCTCGGATCGAGACGCCCTGTGTGGACTGTCGCGGTGAAGGCCGCCGACGCGAGAGCGTGACCTTGAGTGCCCACATCCCCGCGGGCGTCGAGGACGGCTCGACGATGCGACTGGCCGACCGCGGTCCCGCGGGCGTACGCGGCGGGCCCAACGGTCGCCTCTTCGTGCACCTGCGGGTACTGGCGGACCCGCGCTTCGTGCGCGACGGCGACGACCTGCACCACGAGGCGCACGTGGCCTTCTCCCAGGCAGTGCTCGGGGCGACCATCACCGTGCCGACGCTGCGCGAGAGCGTCGAGATCGACGTAGATCCGGGAAGCGCCAACGGCACCGTGCACCGCATCCGCCACGAGGGGGTCGAGCACCTTCACGGTCGCGGGCGCGGTGACTTGTTCATCCACCTCGTCGTCGACGTGCCGAGCGATCTCGACGAGACCGCCGAGGAGCTCCTACGCCAGTGGGCGACGCACCGCGGCGAAGCGGTGAACGAGGCGAGTGGGGGACTGTTTCGTCGTCGGAAGGCGAAAAAGTGAACTACGCGGAGTTCCCGAGACGCGTCGCCGCGCTCGCGCAGTTCCGTGTGGAAGACCCCGCCAGGCCGGAACTCTCCCGCGACGACGAACACCATCTGCGCAAGGTGCTGCGCGCGAACGCCGGTGAGGAAATCGTGGTCACCGACGGGAAGGGTTCGTGGTCGATCTGTGAGGTGTTTGAAGGAACCCTCGCGCGCGTGAGCGACGTGCAGATGGATCCGCCCGCGCCCGAAACGACGCTGTACTTGACGCCGTTAAAGGGTGACCGCGCGGAATGGGCCGTCGCCAAAGCCACCGAGGTCGGCGTCAGTCGCATCGTGCCCTTGATCGCGGCGCGCATGAGCGTCAAGTTCAAGGGTGAGTCGCGCGAGAAGACCCTCACGCGCTGGCGTCGTATCGCCGAAGAGGCCGCGGGCCAGTGTCGCCGGACCTACGACGTCACCATCGGCGACCCCGTGAAGGTCAACGAGGTCCAGCCGCTCGTCGCCGTCTGTGACCTCGGTGCGACCGGGAACTGGGCGGGACTGCGCAGCGTCGCCGTGGGGCCCGAGGGCGGATGGGCGAGTGACGAGTGGGACCACGGGCGCCGACGCGTCGGTCTCGGCCCGACCGTGCTACGCGCCGAGACCGCCGGCGTGGTCGCGGCGTCGCTCCTGGCCTTCCAGGCCGGGAGTTGGGGCTTCACCTTCGACGGCGCGCGAAATGAGTAAAGATGAGGGCACTAGATGAGTGACTGCCTGTTCTGCAAGATCGTTGCCGGCGAAATCCCCGCGAAGCTCGTCGCCGAGAGCGACGCCGCACTGGCCTTTTACGACATCGCCCCCCAGGCGCCGGTCCACGTGTTGGTCATCCCTAAGGTCCACGTGACCGACATCAACGAGATCGACGGCGACCACCCCGTGATGGACGACCTCATCGCCCTCGTCCAGAGTGTCGTCACCGAAGAGGGCATCAAGGACGCGGGCTACCGCTTGGTCGTCAACGTCGGCGTGGACGGCCAACAGACGGTGCCCCACCTGCACATCCACGTACTCGGCGGCCGCCGGATGACCTGGCCGCCCGGATGAGCTCGCACGCGCCGGCGGACGACGCATTGACCGCGACGACGACCGTGGCGAATACGCACCTCATGGCGGGCCTCCTCGGGGCGCGCGACGAACACCTGCGCGTGATCGAGCGATCCTTTCCTGATTCCAAGATTCGCGTCCAGGGCAATGAGATCGCGGTCACCGGGCCCGACGCGGCGGCCGTGCTTCGACTCTTCGACGAACTCATCTTGGTGCTCGAGAGTGGGCAGTCCCTCGACACGACGAAGATCGCGCGCACCATCGACATGGTGGCCGACGACCTGCGCCCGAGCGAGGTGCTTCGCCACGAGGTCGTGCGCGGCGCGAAGGGTAAGTCCATCCGCCCTTCGACCGCGGGCCAGAAGCGCTACACCGACGCGATCGAGAGTTCGATCGTCACCTTCGGCATCGGACCCGCGGGCACCGGCAAGAGTTACTTAGCCGTCGCCCAAGCCGTTCAGGCGCTGCATCGCCGACAGGTGCAACGCATCGTCTTGACCCGGCCAGCCGTCGAGGCGGGCGAGAACCTCGGTTTCTTGCCCGGCGACCTGATGGCCAAGGTCGACCCCTACCTTCGACCGCTCTACGACGCCCTCTACGACATGGTCGGGGCCGACGGCGCCGCTCGACTCATCGCGAACGGCACCATCGAAGTGGCGCCCCTCGCCTTCATGCGCGGTCGAACGCTGAACGATTCGTTTCTCATCCTCGACGAAGCGCAGAACACCACCCCCGAGCAGATGAAGATGTTCCTGACGCGCATCGGCTTTAACTCCAAGGCCGTCGTCAACGGCGACGTCACCCAGATCGACCTCAACGGCAAGAAGAGCGGACTGGTGAACATCGATCAGATCCTGGGCGAGGTGGAGGGCGTCAGCTTCGTGTACCTGGGCACCAAGGACGTCGTGCGCCACCGCATCGTGGCCGACATCGTCGCCGCCTACGAACGTTCCTCATGACCATCGACATCTACGCGGCCGACGAGCAACACGACTTCGAGATCGACCTCGAGCGATGGATCGTCCTCGCGCGCGGGGCGCTGGCGGACGAGGGCGTGCGCGGACTCGCCGAGGTCTCCTTGATCTTCGCCGACGAACCCACCATCGCCGACCTCAATCAGCAGTTCATGGGCAAAGACGGTCCGACGGACGTCTTGAGCTTCCCCATCGACGGTGAGCCCGAACCCTCGGGACGCGTGCCCGACGCTGGCGGCAGCGGGCCCGGGGAGCCGCCGCTGCCCGAGATACCCCAGTTGATCGGCGACGTCGTACTCTGTCCGGCGGTCGCCGCGCGCAACGCCATCGAGCACGAGGTGGCCTTCGACGACGAAGTGGCGCTCCTCATCGTCCACGGGGTCCTCCACCTCCTCGGCTGGGACCACGCCGAGGACGAGGAAGCGGAGCGGATGGAGGCGCGCGAACGAGAGCTGCTCGCTCGCCACTACCGCTCGACGGCGCCGTGATCGCCGCGGTGTGGCGCGCGGGGGACACCTACCTCGCGGTGGCGGTGGCGATACTGCTGCTGCTCTCGGGGTTCTTCGCGATGTCCGAGACCTCCTTGACGCGCATGAGCAAGTCCCGTTCGCGCTCGCTCCGCGACCAGGGGCGTCACGGCGCCAAGGCGTTGGTCGCCTTGACCGAGGCGCCAGAGAAGTTCCTCAATCCCTTGTTGTTACTCGTGCTGATCTGTCAACTGGTCTCGGCCACCATGGTCGGAGTGCTCGCCGGGCGACTCTTCGGCGCGGCGGGCGTCTTCGTCGCCACCGCCGGCGAGGTCATCGTCATCTTCGTCGCCTTCGAGGCGATCCCGAAGAACTTCGCGGTCCAACACCCCGACGAGGCGGCGCTCTTGAGCGCGCCGGTGGTGGGACGGATCCTTCGTTTCTGGCCGGTGCGCTGGATCTCGGTCGTGCTCTTAGCGGTCGCCGACGGCGTCATCGGTCTCTTCGGTCCCAAGGGCGCGAGTCCGCGCATGACCGAGTCCGAGGTGCTGGCGATGGCCGACGTCGCCCACGAGGACGCCGCCATCGAGTCGGACGAACGTGACTTCATCCACTCGGTCCTGGAGTTCGGCGACACCATCGTGCGCGAGGTGATGGTCCCGCGCACCGACATCGTCGAGATCGACGACACCGTCACGGTGCGCGAAGCCCTCGACGTCGCGGTCACCTCGGGCCGATCGCGTCTGCCCGTGCTCGGCGAGGGCATCGACGACGTCGTGGGCATCGTCAACCTGCGCCTGCTGGCCGGACTGGTCGCCAACGGGGAGGGTGCGGCACCCGTGCGCGAGCACATGAGCGAGGCCCAGTTCGTCCCCGAGACCAAGCGGGTGGCGTCGTTGCTCAACGAGATTCGTAACGCCAAGAGCCATCTCTTCATCGTGGTCGACGAGTACGGCGGTACCGCGGGTTTGGTGACCCTGGAAGACGTGCTCGAAGAGCTCGTCGGGGAGATCACCGACGAGTCGGACCCGAGCGTCGAGGACGACGACGAACGGTCCCTCGGGGGCCGGGTCGAGTTGAGCGGCCGGCTCAACATCGACGACGCCAATGACGAGTACGGTCTGGCGCTGCCGAAGGACGGTTGGGACACCGTGGGGGGACTGGTACTCGACTTGAAGGGTGGGGTGCCTGACGTCGGTGACGTGTTGACGACCGAGCGCTACCGTCTCACCGTCGTGCGCATGGACGGGCGCCGCGTCGAAGAGGTCCTCGTCGAGCCGCTCTCGATCCACTCGTGACTCGCGCCGGGTTTGTCGCCATCCTGGGCCGGCCCAACGTCGGAAAGTCGACGCTGGTGAACCAACTCGTTGGCGCCAAGGTGTCGATCACCGCCGCGTCGCCGAACACCACGCGCCACGCCATTCGCGGCATCATCACCGACGGCGACGTCCAGGTCATCCTCGTCGACACCCCGGGACTCCATCGCCCGAAGACCACGCTCGGCGGTCGGCTCAACGAGACGGCTCGCTCGGCGGCGGACGGCGTGGACGTCATCGTCGCGGTCGTCGAGGCGAACACCCCCATCGGACCGGGNNATCGATCGCACCGGCAAAGAGTCCGTCGCGGCGCAGCTACTCGCGGCGAGTGTCGCGGTGGACGAGATCGCGACGGAAAAGCACCACCTCGACGCCGCGTCGCGCGTGGAGTACTTTCCGCTCTCGGCCAAGACCGGTGAGGGCGCCGAGGAGTTGATGGCGTTTCTTCGTCCGGCGATGCCCGACTCGCCCTTCCTCTTCCCCGACGAGGAGGTCTCCGACGTCACCGAGGCGACGTGGATCGCGGAACTGGTGCGCGAGCAGCTCGTACGCAAGACCAAGCAAGAACTGCCCCACGCGATTCACTGTCGGGTCAGTGAGTTCGAATGGCCCCACGTCACCGTCGAGATCCTCGTCGAGCGCGAGTCCCAAAAGGGCATGGTGATCGGCAAGAGGGGCCAGCTCTTAAAAGACGTCGGGATCGCCGCGCGAAGTCAACTGCCCGAGGGCATGTACTTAGAACTGAAGGTGCGCGTCGAGCCGGGCTGGCAGAAGCGCGACGACGTCTTGGACCGTTTCGGGTATTGAGCGGCGGGGGCGACTCTCCTCGTGGGTGGCGCCGCTCTCAACTCGCACCCCGAACGCGGCGCCGCGTCACGAGCGCCGCAGTTCCTCCAGGAACGCGCGCACCTGGGTGCCGTCTCGAGTTCGTCGCATCGGGGGGAGTTTCTTAAACATCACGGAGCGGTAGCGCGCGGTGGCGAGTCGAGTGTCGAGCACCGCGACGACCCCGCGGTCGTCCTGGTTTCGAATTAGGCGACCGACGCCCTGGGCGAGCAGCATCGTGGCGCGTGGGAGGTCGACTTCCATGAAGGGACTCTCCGAGCGCTCCCGTCGGGCTTCGGCCAAGGGGTCGTTGGGCACGCTGAAGGGTAGACGGTCGATCGTGACCAAGCTGAGCGAATGCCCGGGCACGTCGATGCCCTGCCAGAAACTCGTGACCGCGAAGAGACTCGCTTCGGGCGATGCGCGGAACCGCTCGATGAGCCGTTGACGCGACAGCGTGCCCTGGACGAGGACCTCGGTCTCGAGTTGCACTTCGACCGCCTCGGCGACGCGCTGCATCACCGAGCGATTGGTGAACAGGGCCAGCGTGCGACCACCCGCGGCGGTGATGAGCCCGATGAGTTCTTCGATGATGGCCGCCTCGGCGCCGGGGGCGTTGCGATCGGGGAAGTCGTCGGGTACGTAGAGGAGCGCGTGGTCTTGGTAGTCAAAGGGACTCGAGAAGTGATCGAACTCGTAGTCGGTCAGGCCCAGGTTGCGCGGCAACGTGTCGGGGATCGTCGCGGAGGTCAAGATCCCCGTCACGTTGCTCCAGAGCTCCTCTCGCAACCGTGGCCCGACGTCCACCAGCGAGATCTCGACGTCGATCTCGCGGTCGCGGCGCGAGAGGAAGAGCAACTCACCGTCTTTCACCTTGTTCACCCGGTCTAAATCGTTGGCCAGATGCACCGCGGGCCCGAGCGCGCGAACCTTTCGGAACTCGTTGTCCGCCGAGGTCGTCGCGAGCGATCGGAGTGATTCGACGATGATCGTCACGAGTTCGCTGGCGCGAGCGAGTTCGAGCGTGCACGCCTCGTCGAGTCCCTTCAACTCGTTCCGTTCGTACTGGGCGAGCAAGAGTGCGGCGAATCGGTCCGCGCTGGAGAGCAGTTGATCGGCGTGGATTCGGTGCGCCTCATCCAGCAGGGATCGCGCGCTGGTGGCGAGCGCGCGCAGTCGCGCGGCGTTGAGTGATGTGCCGAGCAGCGTGGCGAAGATGTCGAGTATCTCGTGGGCTTCGTCAAAGACCACGTACTCGTGACTCGGCAGCAGCATCGAACCCGACGCGAGGTGCGACGCGTAGAGGTGCGCGTTCACGATGACGAGGGAACTCTCGTTCGCCCCGTCACGCGCGAGCTCGGTGAAACAGTTCGCCCCCTGAGGACACTTCGAGCGCCCCAGACACTCCTGGGGGGTCACCGTGAGCGCGCGGCGAGCCCGGCCGTCGAGCTCGAAGGGCAGCTCGTCGAGGTCGCCACTCGTCGTCTCGTTGGCCCAGCGCAGCACCCGGCGCATCTGGTCGGCGACGCCGCGCGGGACGTCCTCGCCGTCGTCGAAGCTGAGTTGCGCTCCCGCGCCGAGGCTCGCCGCCCGATTGCGGCACAGATAGTTCTGTCGGCCCTTGAGGACGGCGACGCGTACTCCCGCGACGTGGGCGGCGACCTGTGGTGCGTCCTTCGAAGCGAGTTGGTCCTGGAGGTTCTTGGTCGCAGTGGCGACGACGACGCGTTCGCCCGCCATCACCGCCGGCACGAGATAGGCGAGTGACTTACCGACGCCGGTGCCCGCTTCGATGACGTGGTGTCGACGTCGCGAGATCGCCGAGGCGACCGCGCGCACCATGGCGCGCTGGCCCTCGCGACTCTCACCTCCGCCGGGTAGGTCGTGCGTGATCTCGTCGAGCAGCGCGAGGGCCCGTTCGACGTCGATCTCGACGAGGTCGTCGTCGAGCTGGACACCCTCCTCGGGTGCGGCGTCGACGAAGGGCGTCTCGTCGTCGGGGTCGAAACTCTTCACCCGACGACCTTACGGGGCGGGGCCGTCAATTTTGGGTGAGGCACTAGGTTCTAGGCGTGCCAGACCCGCGTCCGACCGCCCTTCCCGCGTTCTTAGAGCGCACCGGCGTGCCCCGACACGTGGCCATCGTGATGGACGGCAGCGGTCGCTGGGCCCAACGAAAGGGTCTCGCGCGCACCGAAGGACACGGCGCCGGCGAGGTGTCCCTCGTTGACACGACCTACGGCGCCCTGTCGCTCGGGCTAAAGGCCCTGACGGTCTTCGCTTTTTCTACCGAGAACTGGCGCCGACCGGTCGACGAGGTGCGCTACCTCATGAACTTCAACCGGGGACTCTTAGAGCGACGCCAGCACGAACTCCACGCCGACGGGGTGCGCATCGTGTTCTCGGGTCGCCGGGATTGGCGAGTCCCGAAGGGCGTGCTCTCGCGCATGGACGAGGCGGCGGAACTCACGAAGAAGAACACGCGCTTGACGCTCAACATCGCCTTTAACTACGGCGGTCGCGCCGAGATCGTCGACGCCGTGCGTGAACTGGTCACCGACAAGGTCCCCGCCAAGAAGATCGATGAGAAGACGATCAAGGAACGCCTCTATCACCCCGAACTACCCGATCCCGACCTGGTGATTCGCACGTCGGGGGAGTACCGCATCTCGAACTTCCTGCTCTGGGAGATGGCGTACGCGGAGTTGGTCTTCACCGAGGTCCTCTGGCCGGACTTTCGTCGCGAGGACCTCTTCGCCGCGGTCGGGGAGTACCAGCGTCGCGATCGGCGCTTCGGCGGCGTCGACGAGTGAGGTGGACTCGCGGCACCATCGCCGTGGCGCTCGTGCTCTACCTCGCGTTGTGGGTGCTGGCGCTCAGTGGCGCGACGAATCTGATCGAGCCACTGCTCGTGCCGCCAATCCTCGGGGCGTTGGTCGCGATGGGTGTCGCGCTGCAGCGCTTTATGGGACTGCCGGCTCGCAAGCCGCACTTTCGAGACCCCGAGGACGACCCCAAGCCGTGAAGGAGATCGACGACGAGGCGGTGGTGCTGCGGACCTACAAGTCCGGCGAAGCCGATCGCGTCGTGGTGCTCTGGACGAAGGCCCACGGCAAGGTGCGCGTCCTCGCCAAGGGCGTGCGCAAGACCACCAGTCGACTCGGCGGCACACTAGAGGCGCTCGCCTACGTCAAGGTCGACCTCGTCAAGACCCGCGGTGAGTTCTACGTCGTGCGCCACGTGGCTCACGTCGAGCGGCTCGCGACGTTGCGCTCGTCCTACGCGCGCATCTCGGCCGGTTACGGCGTCGTCGAAGCGGTCGACGCGATCCCCTCCGACGGCGTCGCCGACGAGGCCATCTTCCAACTCTTGACGCGCGTGCTGCTCACGCTCGATGACGCCAGTTTCGAGCCGGCGTTGGTACCCGCGTCGTTCTACTTCCGCCTGCTCGCCCTCGACGGTTCAGAGGTCGTGGTCGAGGAGTGCGTGAACTGTGGTCGAGGTGGACCACTCGTCGCCTTTGACGCCAGCGTGGGTGGGGCGCTCTGTGACCAGTGCCGCCACGGCACGGCGCTCTCGGCGGTGGCGCTGGCGCTCCTTCGTCGAGTCGTCGGCGGTGAGTTGGCCTCGGTGCTGCGCGAGAGTGACCCGCCCGGGGCGGGGGAGGTCACCGCCCTCGCCCAAGAAGCGATCGAAGCGCACTTCGGCAAGCGGCTTCGCGCCCCCGGGGCCGTCGCGCCCTTGGGCGTGCGGGGTAAGCGCTAGGGTGCCCACCTGAGTACTTCGGGTCCCTCCTTCGGCGTCTACGTTCACGTGCCGTTCTGCGCGCACCGTTGTGACTACTGCGCGTTCGCCACCTACAGCGATCGCGACCACCTGATGGGGGACTACGTCGACGCGGTCCTCAGCGAGATCGCCCGCGCCCGCGACGAGGATCTGCCCGCGGCGACCTCGGTGTTCTTCGGTGGCGGCACGCCCTCGCGGCTGCCCGCCGAGGAGCTACTACGCATCCTCGAGGCGATTCCGCGCGAGGCCGACGCCGAGGTCACCGTCGAGTGCAACCCCGAAGACGCGAGCCTCGAACGCCTCCGCGCCTACCGCGCCGGCGGGGTGAACCGCATGAGTTTTGGGGTGCAGTCGACGCAACCGGCGGTCTTGGCCGACCTCGGACGTCGCCACGGCACGATGGCGCACCGCGAAGTCGCCACCGCCGTGACGGCGGCGGGCTTTCGGACCTGGAACATGGACCTGATCGTCGGCTCGCGCGCCGAGACGCTCCACGACGTGCGCGCGACGTTAGATGACCTGCTCACGTTGGAGCACCCGCCGCCGCACATCAGTTGCTACGCGCTGACCCCCGAACCCGCGACGCCACTCGGGCGCGACCCGCGGCGTCACCCCGACGAGGACGACACCGCCGACGCCTACGACCTCGTCGGCGCGACACTCGAGGAGCACGGCTACCACTGGGAGGAGATCTCCAATTGGGCTACGGCGGGACACGAGTGTCGCCACAACCACGTCTACTGGGACGACCAGGACTACCGGGGATTCGGCTCCGCCGCGCACTCGCACCGTGGCGCTCGGCGCTGGTGGAACGTGCGCACGCCCGACCGTTACGTCGAGTTGGTGCGCCGTGGCGAGTCGCCCCTCGGCGGCGAAGAACTCCTCGACGACTCGACCCGCGACTTCGAACGCGACTCCCTCGCCCTGCGCACCGCGCGCGGCGTGCCGCGCGAAGCCTTCGACTCGCTCGGCGAGATCAGCCACTTGGTCGAGGTCCGAGAGGGTCGTGTAACGCTTCGTCCACGAGCTCGGCTCGTGGCGAACCAGGTGATCCTCCGGCTAAGGAGCGCCGAGCACTCCAGTAACCTTGGCTGATGGATTCTGCACCCGAGCTCGACCCCGAGCTGCTCGATAAGGTCACCAACCTGGCCAAACGGCGCGGATTCATCTTCCCCTCGGCCGAGATCTACGGCGGATTTCGCTCCACCTACGACTACGGCCCGCTCGGCGTCAACATGCTGCGCAACGTCAAGAACGCCTGGTGGCGCTCGATGGTGCAACTGCGCAACGACGTCGTCGGCCTCGACGCGGCGATCCTCGGCCCGCCGGCGGTGTGGGCGGCCTCGGGCCACTTAGAGACCTTCACCGATCCCCTCGTCGATTGCCTCAAGTGCAAGGAGCGCTGGCGCGAGGACAAGATCGACGGCGTCTGTCCCAACTGTGGTTCCACGAAGTTCACCTCCCCGCGGGCCTTCAACTTGATGTTCAAGACCCAAGCCGGCCCCGTCGAGGGTGAGGGATCCGTGGCCTACCTTCGACCAGAGACCGCCCAGGGCATGTTCACCAACTTCGCCAACGTGCTCTCCACGACGCGTAAGAAGCCACCCTTCGGTATCGCCCAGGTCGGCAAGTCCTTCCGCAACGAGATCACGCCCCAGAACTTCGTCTTTCGCACGAGAGAGTTCGAACAGATGGAGATGGAGTACTTCGTACCGCCGGCCGAGGCGGAGGAGTGGTACCGCCACTGGATCGAGACGCGCTTCGCGTGGTGGGTCGACCTCGGTATCCCACCGGAGTTGTTGCGCCGACACGAGCACGCGAAAGAAGACCTCTCGCACTACTCGCGCGGCACCACCGACGTCGAGTTCTACTACCCCTGGGGCTGGGACGAACTCGAGGGCATCGCGAATCGCGGCGACTACGACCTCACCCAGCACGCGAAGTTCTCCGGCGTCACGCTCGACTACTTCGATCCGACCACGAACGAGCGCTACACCCCCTACGTGATCGAACCGGCCGCCGGCGCGACGCGCGGCATGCTGGCCTTTCTCTTAGCCGCGTACCACGAGGACGTCGTCGAGGGCGAGACGCGCGCGGTGTTGCGCCTGGACTGGCGACTCGCGCCCTACCAGATCGCCGTCCTGCCGCTGTCGAAGAAGCCCGAACTCGAAGGCGTCTCGAAGGACGTGCTCGCGGCTCTCCAGCCACACTTCATGTGCGACTACGACGTCACTCAGTCCATTGGTAAGCGCTACCGTCGCCAGGACGAGATCGGCACGCCCTACTGCGTGACGGTGGACTTTGAGTCGCTCAACGACCACTCGGTCACCGTGCGCGACCGCGACACCACGACGCAGGTGCGCGTGCCCATCGCGAACCTCACGCACCACTTCTGGGAGTCCACCGCGCCCTCGTGAGCGACGACGGCCGCGGACTCAAGTTCGGCACCGTCGCCGAGGAGTACGACCGATTTCGCCCGGGTCCACCCCCGCAGGCGGCCGCGTTGGCGGGTGACCTACGCGGACTCGACGTGCTCGAGGTCGGGGCCGGCACCGGCAAGCTCACGAGGTTCCTCCTCGCCCTCGGCGCGAAGCTCAGCGTCATCGAGCCCGACGAGGCGATGCGCGCCGTCCTCACCCGCCGCAGCCCCGAGGTCGAGGTCCTCCTCGGCCGCGCGGAGTCGGTTCCGGCACCCGATGAGTCCTTCGACGCGGTCTTCTCCTCCTCGGCGTGGCACTGGTTCGCCCAACCCGACGCGACCGATGAGTTCGCGCGAGTGCTGCGCGACGGCGGGGCGCTGCAGATCTGGTGGAACGGATTCGCTCGCGACGTGCCCTGGATGAAAGAGCTCACCGAACTGCGTCAACGCGAGGGTGACCCCGGCGCGCGTCCGAGGGGTTGGCGCGCGACCCTCGACTCCGACGGCCCCTTCACGGACATC